>NZ_JAODJG010000008.1:0-295 GCF_028156745.1 Streptococcus gwangjuensis | reverse complement strand
CGTGTTGAAACAGTTACTTACCGTAAGGATGCTCAAAAAGCTGTTATCCGTTACGTAAGCACTAACGGTAACCGTGTTCTCACAACAGATGAAGTGACAGGTAAGTCAGGTGAAGCCATTGCCTACAGCACTACAAGTCAAATCAATGAATTTAAGAAACAAGGCTACAAGCTTGTTAGTGATGAATTCACAACAGGTGATGCGAAGGTTTATGACTACGATACAGCACGTGACCAAGTCTATACTGTAACCCTTTCAGAACGTGTTGAACCAGTGAACCCAGATAACCCAACTC
>NZ_JAODJG010000007.1:0-341 GCF_028156745.1 Streptococcus gwangjuensis | reverse complement strand
AACCGTGTTCTCACAACAGATGAAGTAACAGGTAAGTCAGGAGAAGCCATTGCCTACAGCACAACAAGTCAAATCAATGAATTCAAGAAACAAGGTTATAACCTTGTTAGCGATGAATTTACAGCAGGTGGTGCTAAGGTTTATGACTACGATACAGCACGTGACCAAGTCTACACTGTAACCCTTTCAGAACGTGTTGAACCGGTTAATCCAGATAACCCAACTCCACAACCAAACACACCAGTCAATCCAGGACAACCAGATAGCCCACGTTGGCCAGGAACCGTTGAAAACTTGGATAACAAGGAAAGTGTTAGCCGTACCATCCATTACGTTTACGA
>NZ_JAODJG010000006.1:0-206 GCF_028156745.1 Streptococcus gwangjuensis | reverse complement strand
GGTTCTTCTCCCACTGTTGCCAATGGACCTGTATATTCAGGAGCTTCTTCAGTTACTGCAGCCTCAACGCCATTAACTCCACCTGTAAATTCTGGTTTTTCTACTGTTGGTGCTGGTTCTTCTCCCACTGTTGCCAATGGACCTGTATATTCAGGAGCTTCTTCAGTTACTGCAGCCTCAACGCCATTAACTCCACCTGTAAATTC
>NZ_JAODJG010000005.1:0-456 GCF_028156745.1 Streptococcus gwangjuensis | reverse complement strand
TATGGAAGTCGCTTAGCTCTAGGGAGTTTAGCTCAGCTGGGAGAGCATCTGCCTTACAAGCAGAGGGTCAGCGGTTCGATCCCGTTAACTCCCATTTAAGCGGGTGTAGTTTAGTGGTAAAACTACAGCCTTCCAAGCTGTTGTCGCGAGTTCGATTCTCGTCACCCGCTTTGAACTTTGTTCAATTACCAAGTTTTTTAACTTGGGCGCGTAGCTCAGGTGGTTAGAGCGCACGCCTGATAAGCGTGAGGTCGGTGGTTCGAGTCCACTCGTGCCCATAAAGTTTGGTCCGTTGGTCAAGGGGTTAAGACACCGCCTTTTCACGGCGGTAACACGGGTTCGAATCCCGTACGGACTATTTTGGAGGATTACCCAAGTCCGGCTGAAGGGAACGGTCTTGAAAACCGTCAGGCGTGTAAAAGCGTGCGTGGGTTCGAATCCCACATCCTCCTTTTG
>NZ_JAODJG010000004.1:0-366 GCF_028156745.1 Streptococcus gwangjuensis | reverse complement strand
CAAAAGGAGGATGTGGGATTCGAACCCACGCACGCTTTTACACGCCTGACGGTTTTCAAGACCGTTCCCTTCAGCCGGACTTGGGTAATCCTCCATATTATTTAAATGGACCTTGTAGGACTTGAACCTACGACCACTCGGTTATGAGCCGAGAGCTCTAACCAGCTGAGCTAAAGGTCCAACAAGATCAATATAGCGGCGAAGGGGATCGAACCCCCGACCTCCCGGGTATGAACCGGACGCTCTAGCCAGCTGAGCTACACCGCCATGTATCGGGAAGACAGGATTCGAACCTGCGACACCTTGGTCCCAAACCAAGTACTCTACCAAGCTGAGCTACTTCCCGAGTTAAATAGAAAAATGCAC
>NZ_JAODJG010000001.1:0-398 GCF_028156745.1 Streptococcus gwangjuensis | reverse complement strand
TAACGGCCACCATCTACCCATTTATCCTTCACCATATAACCTTTAGAATCGACATAGTAACGACCGCCATCTACCCATTCATTCTTGGCCATCTTTCCATCCGATTTATAATAATAAGCTCCTACCCATTTATTGCGAGGATAGCTGCCTTCTGATGGTAGATTAAGTTTTTGAATAGCATAGTTGGCTTCTTCTTTTGTAAATTTTCCAAACCAAGAAGAAGTTAGCCTGTCATAAATTTCAGTTTTTGAGATATTACTATATTTTCGGTATTCTCTTGCTTTAGCTAAGGCATTTGCTTTGTAATCTGCATTCAAGTGATCGATGGCATACTGCACTGCTGAACTTGAAAAACCATGCCACGTTAATTGCTCATAGAGAGCTTTTTTTGACATATT
>NZ_JAODJG010000041.1:0-90903 GCF_028156745.1 Streptococcus gwangjuensis | reverse complement strand
GGAACTCAAAACTATCTTCGTGATGGTAAAATCCAAGTCAGCCAAGACGGTAAAACTTGGACGGATGTTGTGACAGTGGGAGATGGTGTAGTCAATAGTACACACGATGATTCATTGACAGATGGTTGGACACATGATTCTAAGATGCCAGGAAATCGTTACATCGAGGGTGAATTGACGACACCAGTCAAAGCCAACTATCTTCGTGTCCTCTATACAGCTGACTATGATGCTCGTTTTGTAGGATTTACAGAATTGGTGATCAATGATGGCGAATTTGTCAAACCAATCAATGATCCAACTGTAGAAGGAAACGGTGGCGAAAGCCGAGGTAACTTCTATACTAATCTCGTAGATGGAAAAGTTTTGACTAGCTACAAAGCAGAACAAGATAAGGGAGAAATGATTTACCACTTATCAGAACCAACCAATGCCAACCATCTACGCCTTGTTTCAAGCCTTCCTGAAGGAGCGAAAGCACGAGTTCAAGCGAGAACACTTAAGGATGGACAAGAAAGTTGGACAGATCTTGGTGCCATTACATCTAGTCTCCAAACCTTTGCTATCCGAAATGGTGGTTCTCTTCTAGATGTTAAACTGGTCTGGGAAGGTGGCAAGGCTGAGTTTTATGAATTGGCGAGCTTCTATCAAGAATTGACAGAAGAACCTGTTCAATCAAGCAAGGGTGAAGAACCAGCACCAGTGCTTGAGGTACCTGAATTTACAGGTGGTGTAAATGCAGTTGAAGCTTTGGTACATGAGCTACCAGCCTACACAGGTCCATTATCAACCGTAGGTGACCAAGCTGCACCGACAGTAGAGAAACCAGAGTTTCAGGGTGGTGTGAATGCAGTTGAAGCTTTGGTACATGAGCTACCAGCTTATACAGGCCCATTGTCAACCGTAGGTGACCAAGCCGCTCCAACAGTAGAGAAACCAGAGTTCAAGGGTGGAGTCAACTCAGTTATGGCCTTGAAACACGAACTACCAGAGTACACAGGTCCATTGTCAAGCGTGGGCGATCAAACTGCACCGACGGTAGAGAAACCAGAGTTCAAGGGTGGAGTCAACTCAGTTATGGCCTTGAAACATGAGCTACCAGCCTACACAGGTCCATTATCAACCGTAGGTGACCAACCAGCTCCGACAGTAGAAAAACCAGAATTTAAGCTAAGTTCGTTAGAAAAATCTCAGACTCCAGAAGCACCAGTTCAAGTTGCCAAGGAAGACAAGAGATTGCCAGAGACTGGTGAAAAACAGTCAGAAACAGCTATTTTCTTGGCAGGTGTTACCTTGGCCTTATCAGCAGCTTTATTAACTGTAAAACGCAAAGAAGACTAGTCTATGCGCCTAATACCATTCTATTTGTATAGATTGGTAGAAGATAAAAAATGAATCGATAAATGAGTCGAATAGATGGAGAGGACCAATTAGGCCTCTCCGTCTTTACTAGTGAAAATGGAATCGTTTACTTTCATGTTGGGTCGAAAGGAGAGTAGAGGGGCTTTGTCCCCTCTTTTTCTATATGAACGAAGAGATTTATATTTAAGATGCAAGGTAGATAGACTTTATAGTATAATGAATAGAGAGGAAAAAACGATGAAAGTGATTGATCAAGCCTTACTAGAAAAAGTCATTATTGAACGTTCTCGTACAAGTCATAAAGGAGACTATGGTCGTCTGCTTTTGTTAGGTGGGACCTATCCTTATGGTGGAGCTATCATCATGGCTGCCTTGGTAGCTGTAAAAAGTGGCGCAGGATTGGTGACCGTTGGAACGGATAGGGAAAATATTCCAGCTCTGCACAGCCATTTACCTGAGGCTATGGCCTTTGCTCTTCAAGACCAGCAACTGTTAAAAGAGCAATTGGCGAGGGCAGAAGTTGTCTTATTGGGACCTGGTTTACGAGACGATATTTTTGGAGAAGAACTAGTCAAACAGGTTTTTGCTAGCTTAAGACAGAATCAGATTTTGCTTGTAGACGGAGGTGCTCTGACAATTCTTGCTAGGATAAGTTTGTCATTTCCTTCGAGTCAGCTTATCCTAACTCCCCACCAAAAGGAATGGGAAAAGCTGTCTGGAATTACGATTGAAAAGCAAAATGAAGATACAACGGCTAGTGCCCTAACTTCCTTCCCTCAAGGAACAATTTTGGTAGAGAAAGGTCCAGCTACTCGTATTTGGCAAGCTAGCCAATCTGATTATTACCAGTTACAGGTTGGCGGTCCCTATCAGGCGACTGGTGGTATGGGAGATACACTAGCTGGAATGATTGCAGGATTTGCAGGCCAATTTCGACAGGCCAGTCTCTACGAACGTGTGGCAGTAGCAACCCATCTTCATTCAGCAATAGCACAAGAACTATCTCAAGAACATTATGTGGTCTTGCCGACGGAAATCAGCTCTTATCTGCCCAAAATAATGAAAAAAATATCTCAAAAAGGCACCTGATCGTTTCAGGCGCCTTTGTATTTTTTAGAAAAATCCTTTAATCTTTCCAACGAGGCCATCTAGACCTTCAGAACCAGAAATCAACTGCTGAGCTTGAGAGAAGTATTCTCCAAGCTGTTCTTGATTTTCTGCAACAAATGTTTTTGCAGCTTCGAAATCTTTTGTTTCGATTAATTCTTTTACTTGATTAAACAAATCTAATGGGTTCATCTTATGTCTCCTTTTCTGTATAATACTATTCAAACATTTTATAAAAATTTTTTCAAGCAAAGAGATTTTTCTATCGAAGTTGAGGGGTGTCAAACAGGGCTTTTTTTGATATAATTTTTAATGATGAATTCGAGAAATGATCGGTATGTGGTTGTTGATTTAGAGGCCACTAGCACCGGAAGCAAGGCAAAAATTATTCAAGTGGGTATTGTGGTGATTGAAAATGGCGAAATCGTCGATCAGTATGGGACTGACGTCAATCCCCATGAGCCCTTGGATTCTCATATAAAAGAATTGACAGGGTTGACTGATCAACGGTTGGCAGTTGCTCCAGAGTTTTCACAGGTAGCTGGAAGGATTTTTGAACTGGTCAAGGATGGTGTTTTTGTCGCGCACAATGTACAGTTTGATGCAAATCTTCTGGCAGAGTACCTATTCTTTGAAGGTTATGAATTGAGAACTCCTCGTGTGGATACAGTTGAGCTGGCACAGGTTTTATACCCTCAGTTTGAAAAGTACAATCTCGGCATTCTCTGTCAAGAATTAGGGATTAAGTTAGACCACGCCCACACCGCTCTCTCTGATGCACAAGCAACAGCAGAGCTTTTGCTTTTTATGCGTCAAAAACTTTTTCAGTTACCAAAAGGACTTTTAGAAACGTTGTTAAATTTTGCGGATAATCTCCTTTATGAAACTTATTTAGTGATTGAAGAAGTATATCAGCGCCAGTCCCTCCTTTCTTCTCACGATTTGATGGAGTTCCATGGACTCTTTCTAAGAAAGAAAAGTCAGTCTTTAAAACCACGTAAGCTATCTAAGGATTTTACTAAAAATATGTCCTTGTTAGGATTGGATGAACGTCCTCAGCAAGTTGAATTTGCAGAAAAAGTTGAGCAGTTATTAAAGGAACAGAAAACCGCGTTTATTCAAGCCCAAACGGGACTTGGAAAGACTTATGGTTACATGCTGCCGGCTTTGAGCATGGAAAGTGAAGGGGGCATCCTTGTTAGTGTTCCTACCAAAATCCTTCAAAATCAAATTATGCAAGAAGAAGGAAGTCGATTAAAAGATACTTTTCATATTGATATTCATAGTCTTAAGGGACCTCAAAATTATTTGAAGCTCGATAATTTCTATAAGATACTCCATAGGCCAGAGTCCAACCGCCTATTCACACGCTTTAAAATGCAAGTCTTGATTTGGTTAACAGAGACAGAAACAGGTGACTTAGATGAAATCGGGCAGCTGTATCGTTATCAACATTTTCTAGCTGAACTTGTACATGATGGAAAACTTTCAAAAAAAAGTTTATTTATTTCTGAGGATTTCTGGCAACGCAGTCAAGATAGAGCTAAATCGAGTCGCCTTTTGTTAACCAATCACGCTTATCTGGTAACACGTTTAGAGGATAATCCAGAATTTGTCAACAATCGAATGGTAATCATAGATGAAGCTCAAAAAATGCTGCTTGCCCTTGAAAACCTCTCTCAAGAATCTTATCTCCTCGATGATTTAGTAACACAAGTTCAAAAGTCCTTGGAAACAGAAAAAGATCTTATTCAGAGACGGTTGCTTGAGAGTATCGGGTTTGAATGTCGCTATTTGATGGATCAGTTTTACTCAGGACTTAAGAATGACAAGTGGTTGGATTCTCTCGAAAACTTACGCCAGCATTTTTCTGAGTTAAGTCTTCCCGAGTATAGAGATATGACGGGCTTTTTTACATCGGACCGTGAATTTTGGCTGGCAACAGCTGAGAAGTCTAGTAAGGATGTCTTAATCTGCTCAAGTAAAAAAGGTCGCTTCCTACTAGCAGATTTATTGCCAGAAGATTGCAGAGTGCTTGGCGTATCTGCCACTCTTGAAATCAGTAATAGAGTTTCTTTAGCGGATTTATTAGGATTTACTGAAGCTCCACTTATTACAGTTGAATCTTTACAACAGAAGCAGCAAGAAGTTCTATTAGTAAATGATTTTCCTTTAGTAACTGAACATTCTTCTTTAGATTATGCAGAAGAGGTTACATCAGTTATCCATTCCTTACAAGCCTTTCAAGAGCCTTTGCTTGTTTTATTTACGTCTAAAGAATTACTGTTAGCAGTATCAGATTTACTAGATCATCCTCATTTAGCCCAATATAAAAATGGGGAACCCAGTCAGCTGAAGAAACGTTTTGAAAAAGGAGAGCGACAAATATTACTTGGAACAGGAAGTTTCTGGGAGGGGGTTGATTTTTCTACCCATCCTTGCGTTATTCAAGTAATTCCTCGATTGCCTTTCCAAAATCCCCAAGAACCTTTAACACGAAAATTAAATCATGAATTGCGTCAGGAAGGGAAGAATCCTTTCTATGATTATCAGCTACCAATGGCCATTATTCGTCTCAAACAGGCTTTGGGTAGAACAATTAGAAAAGAGGAACAAGCTTCCATTGCTGTGATACTGGATAGTCGTATTATTCATAAACGATATGGTAAACAGATTAGACAAGCTCTAGCGAAGGAAAGATCTATCAGAGAGGTGAATAGAAAACAAATTACCTCTGCTGTTAGTGATTTTCTCGAAAACAACAAAAATGAAAAATCTAAGAAAGAGAAAAGGTGAGTATATGAAACGTTCTCTCGACTCTAGAGTCGATTATAGTTTGCTCTTGCCAGTATTTTTTCTACTGGTTATCGGCGTGGTGGCCATTTATATTGCCGTTAGTCATGATTATCCGAACAATATTTTACCCATTTTAGGGCAACAGGTTGCTTGGATTGCCTTGGGGCTTGTGATTGGTTTTGTGGTCATGCTCTTTAATACAGAATTTCTTTGGAAGGTGACACCCTTTCTATATATTTTAGGCTTGGGACTTATGGTCTTACCTATCGTCTTTTATAATCCAAGTTTAGTTGCATCAACGGGTGCTAAAAACTGGGTATCGGTAAATGGTGTTACCTTGTTCCAGCCGTCAGAATTTATGAAGATATCCTATATTCTCATGTTGGCCCGTGTTATTGTCCAGTTTACAAAAAAACATAAGGAGTGGAGACGCACAGTTCCGCTGGACTTTTTGTTAATTTTTTGGATGATTCTCTTTACCATTCCAGTCCTAGTTCTTTTGGCACTTCAAAGTGACTTGGGGACGGCTTTGGTTTTTGTAGCCATTTTCTCAGGAATCGTTTTATTATCGGGGGTTTCTTGGAAAATTATTATCCCAGTATTTGTGACTGCTGTAACTGGAATTGCTGGTTTCTTAGCTATTTTTATCAGCAAGGATGGTCGGGCTTTTCTCCATCAACTGGGCATGCCGACCTATCAAATCAACCGTATTTTGGCTTGGCTCAATCCATTTGACTTTGCTCAAACAACGACCTATCAGCAGGCTCAAGGACAGATTGCGATTGGTAGTGGAGGCTTGTTTGGACAAGGTTTTAATGCTTCTAATTTGCTTATTCCAGTTCGGGAGTCGGATATGATTTTCACGGTTATCGCAGAAGATTTTGGCTTTATTGGCTCTGTCCTTGTTATTGCCCTTTATCTCATGCTGATTTATCGTATGTTGAAGATTACTCTTAAATCAAATAACCAGTTCTATACCTATATTTCTACAGGTTTGATTATGATGTTACTCTTCCATATCTTTGAGAATATTGGTGCTGTTACTGGCTTGCTTCCTTTGACTGGTATTCCTTTGCCTTTCATTTCTCAAGGTGGATCGGCTATTATCAGTAATCTGATTGGTGTGGGCTTACTTTTATCTATGAGTTACCAGACCAATCTAGCTGAAGAAAAGAGCGGAAAAGTTCCATTCAAACGGAAAAAGGTTGTATTAAAACAAATCAAATAAGGAGAAAATCATGGTAAAAGTAGCAGTTATGTTAGCTCAGGGCTTTGAAGAAATTGAAGCTTTGACAGTTGTGGATGTTTTGCGTCGGGCAAAGATCACTTGTGATATGGTTGGGTTTGAAGAGCAAGTGACTGGTTCGCATGCAATCCAAGTAAGAGCAGATCGTGTCTTTGATGGTGATTTATCAGACTATGATATGCTTGTCCTTCCTGGTGGCATGCCTGGTTCTGCACATTTGCGGGACAATCAGGCCTTGGTTCAAGAGTTGCAAAGCTTTGAGCAAGAAGGAAAAAAACTAGCAGCCATTTGTGCTGCGCCAATTGCCCTCAATCAAGCAGGGCTATTGAAAAACAAGCAGTACACTTGTTATGACGGCGTTCAAGAGCAAATTCTTGATGGTCACTACGTCAAGGAAACAGTAGTGGTAGATGGTCAATTGACAACCAGTCGAGGCCCTTCAACAGCCCTTGCCTTTGCCTACGAGCTGGTAGAACAATTAGGAGGAGATGCAGAGAGTCTACGAACAGGAATGCTTTATCGAGATGTATTTGGTAAAAATCAGTAAAACGGATCCATAATTTCTAGAGAGTGGTAAATGTTAAAAATATTATATCTCTAGCTATAGAGTTGTATTGTTGAGAAGATGATTCGTCATCTTCTTTTTATATTTCGGTGTTTTTACTTGCGTAAAAAAATGTTTTCTAGTATAATAGTTTATTGTGAGCGAACCTCACTTACCCCTTGCAAAGTCTTGGGGTCATTAGACCAAAAGGAGGAACATATCAATGGCTAAATACGAAATTCTTTATATCATTCGTCCAAACATTGAAGAAGAAGCTAAAAACGCTTTGGTAGCACGTTTTGACTCTATTTTGACTGACAACGGTGCAACTGTTGTTGAATCAAAATCTTGGGAAAAACGCCGTCTTGCATACGAAATCAAAGATTTCCGTGAAGGACTTTACCACATCGTTAACGTTGAAGCAAACGACGATGCAGCTCTTAAAGAGTTTGACCGTCTTTCAAAAATCAACGCTGACATTCTTCGTCACATGATCGTCAAAACTGACGCGTAAGAAGGTAAACTATGATTAACAATGTTGTACTTGTAGGGCGTATGACACGTGACGCTGAGTTGCGTTATACCCCATCAAATGTAGCAGTTGCGACTTTTACTCTTGCAGTAAACCGTACATTTAAGAGTCAAAATGGCGAACGTGAGACTGATTTTATCAATGTCGTTATGTGGCGCCAACAGGCTGAGAACCTTGCTAATTGGGCTAAAAAAGGGTCACTTATCGGGGTGACAGGTCGTATCCAGACTCGTAGTTACGATAACCAGCAAGGACAACGTGTCTACGTGACAGAGGTCGTGGCTGAGAATTTCCAAATGTTGGAAAGCCGTAGTGTGCGTGAGGGTCACACAGGTGGAGCTTATTCTGCACCGACTGCAAACTATTCAGCACCTACAAATTCAGTACCAGACTTTTCACGTGATGAAAATCCATTTGGAGCAACAAATCCATTGGATATTTCAGATGATGATTTACCATTCTAATGGACAACTAAAATTATAAAGGAGAAAAAACATGGCTCAACAACGTCGTGGCGGATTCAAACGCCGTAAAAAAGTTGATTACATCGCAGCAAACAAAATTGAATATGTTGATTACAAAGATACTGAGCTTCTTAGCCGTTTCGTTTCAGAACGTGGGAAAATCCTTCCTCGTCGTGTAACAGGAACTTCAGCTAAAAACCAACGTAAAGTAACAACAGCTATCAAACGCGCTCGCGTAATGGCTTTGATGCCTTTCGTAAACGAAGATTAAAGAAAAGACCCAGTTGGGTCTTTTTTTCACGAGCTTTTGAAATGAGAGAGCGAGTTTGGGTCCAAGTGGATCTCTTTTTCACGATCATTGAAATGAGAATGCGAGTTGGGTCCGGGTGGACCTCTTTTTCATGGGTTTGAAAACAAGAAAGCGAATTAAGACCTGGGTGGGTCTTTTTTTCACGAGATAGTTTTTTTTTGACCTTGGCGTGTTATAATGGCAATAGAAAGAGTAAAGGTGGGTAAGTCAAAGATGAATTGTACGATTAGAAATATGATTAAGTCTGATATTGAATCCTTATCTCATGGATTTATGAATCAAGGTTGGCCTGGTAGAGAGGAAATTTTGGCTAGATATTTTCTGGAACAGGAAAGTGGGGAGAGAGAAGTCTTAGTTGCAGAGATTGATGGTGCTGTAGCGGGCTACGTTACCATTTTGCCCTCTGCTAAACATGGTCCTTTTGCAGAAGTCTATCCAGAATTATCAGATTTTAATGTGTTTGAGCCTTTTCGAAATCAAGGGATTGGGAATCAACTGCTAGAAGAAGCAGAAAAACGAGTCAAGTTTGTTTCGAGTAAGGTCACTCTTGGTGTAGGTTTGCACTTGGGGTATGGTCCTTCCCAGAGATTGTATATCAAACGAGGCTATATTCCAGATGGGACAGGTGTCTGGTATAGAAATAAACCGCTAGAAATGGGTGCAAGTTGTCAAAATGATGATGATTTAGTTTTATACTTATCCAAGGACTTACAATAAAACTGGAAACTTTTTGAAAATAGGGGATTTAGCTACTTTATGGTATAATGGAAAGAGTTAGATTGAAAGAGGTAGTGAGATGGATGCCAAATTAAGATACAAGGCAAAGAAAATCAAGATTGTCTTTTTTGATATTGATGATACATTGCGGAATTCAAAGACAGGTTTTATTCCAGCTTCAATCCCAACTGTTTTTAAGCAATTACGTGAGAAAGGAATTTTGACAGGTATTGCTTCTGGACGAGGGATTTTTGGTGTTGTGCCAGAGATTCGTGACCTCAAGCCTGACTTTTTTGTAACCCTGAATGGTGCCTATATTGAAGATAAAAAAGGTCAGGTTATTTATCAACATCAGATTGAGAAGTCAGATGTTGAGGAGTATATCTCTTGGGCCAAGCAAGAGGGAATTGAGTATGGTTTGGTTGGGAGTCATGATGCCAAGTTGTCGACTCGCACCGATATGATTAGTGAAGCGATCAATCCAATTTACCCTGATTTGGCTGTAGATCCTAATTTCCATGAAAAAGAAGATATCTATCAGATGTGGACTTTTGAAGATAAAGGAGATGACTTGCACTTGCCTGACAGTCTCTCTGACAAGCTTCGCATGGTTCGTTGGCATCAACATTCGTCTGATATTGTGCCGATTTCAGGCTCCAAAGCGACGGGTGTGGAAAAGGTTGTGGAACACCTTGGCTTGAAACCAGAGAATGTCATGGTCTTTGGAGATGGGCTGAATGACTTAGAACTCTTTGATTATGCTGGAATCAGCGTCGCTATGGGAATTTCTCATGATAATATCAAAGAAAAAGCAGATTATATAACAAAAACACTAGAAGAAGATGGCATTTTTGATGCCTTAGAAGGATTTGGTATGGTAGAAAAAGAATTGCATTTTCCACAAGTAGACATTGAAACAGTAGAAGGTCCTATCGCGACTATTAAGACCAATCACGGAGACTTGCGTATCAAGCTCTTCCCTGAACATGCTCCTAAAACAGTGGCTAACTTTGTAGCTCTTTCAAAAGATGGTTACTATGATGGTGTCATTTTCCATCGTATTATCAAGGACTTTATGATTCAAGGTGGAGACCCAACTGGTACTGGTATGGGTGGCGAGTCAATCTACGGCGAATCTTTTGAGGATGAATTCTCAGAAGAACTTTACAATATCCGTGGTGCCCTTTCAATGGCCAATGCTGGTCCAAATACCAACGGTAGCCAGTTCTTTATCGTGCAAAATCAACATTTGCCTTATTCTAAGAAAGAAATTGCTCGTGGTGGTTGGCCAGAACCGATTGCGGAAATCTATGCCAACCAAGGTGGAACTCCTCATCTAGACCGCCGTCACACTGTATTTGGTCAGCTAGCTGATGAAGCTTCTTACGCTGTTTTAGATGCCATTGCTGCTGTTGAGACAGGGGCTATGGACAAGCCAGTTGAAGATGTCGTGATTGAAACAATTGAAATCGAGGACTAAGATGAAAATCGGTGATAAGCTAAAGGGCCGTATTACAGGGATTCAGCCCTACGGTGCCTTTGTTGAGCTAGAAACGGGTGATACGGGGCTGATTCACATTTCAGAGATTCGGACAGGCTTTATTGAAAATATCCAAGAAGCCTTGAAAGTCGATGAAGAGGTTCAGGTTCAAGTAGTGGATTTAGATGAATTTACAGGGAAAGCCAGCCTTTCTATCCGCACTTTGGAGGAAGAAAAGCACCAGTTTCCGAGACGGAGACGTTTTTCAAGCGACCGTTTTAACTACGGCTTTGCGCCTCTTAAACGAATGATGCCAATTTGGACCAAGGAGGCCCTTCAACATTTGAAGAATCAGAAGCACTAGTTAGAAATTTCTATCTTTTGTAATGTTAATATAAATTTGCTATAATAGGACCATGGAAGAAGAACAATTATTAAAATCAGGAGAGCGTATTAACCAGCTCTTTTCGACAGATATTAAAATCATTCAAAATAGAGAGGTTTTTAGCTATTCGGTGGATAGTGTTCTCTTGTCACGTTTTCCACGTTTTCCTAAAAAGGGCTTGATAGTGGATTTTTGCGCTGGAAATGGAGCAGTGGGGCTATTTGCTAGCACTCGGACTCATGCACAGATTTTGGCTGTTGAAATTCAGGAGCGTTTGGCAGATATGGCTGAACGCTCTGTCCGTTTGAATGGTTTGGAAGAGCAGATGGAGATCATCTGTGATGATTTGAAAAATATGCCTGCTTACATTCAGGGAAGTAAGGTGGATATGATTTTGTGTAATCCACCCTATTTCAAGGTGGATCCTCATTCCAATCTGAACGAGAGTGAACATTATCTCTTGGCGCGCCATGAAATTACGACTAATTTGGAAGAAATCTGTCGTAGTGCCCAGAGTATTCTCAAATCCAATGGACGCTTGGCTATGGTTCATCGTCCTGATCGACTTCTGGATATTTTGGATACGTTACAACGGCATAATCTAGCCCCTAAGCGCCTGCAGTTTGTTTATCCAAAAAGAGAAAAGGAAGCCAATATGCTTTTGATTGAGGCTATCAAGGATGGGTCGACAAGTGGCTTTAAGGTCTTGCCGCCTCTCATTGTTCACAATGATGATGGCTCTTATACGCCTGAACTCGAAGAGATTTATTATGGATCATAAGGCTTATATGTATGTGCTGGAGTGCCGTGACGGATCCTACTATACAGGCTATACGACTGATGTGAAGAGACGCCTCGCTGTCCACAGTAGTGGGAAGGGAGCCAAATATACGCGAGCACGCTTGCCAGTCAAACTTATCTATGCTCAAGGTTTTGCCAGTAAGGAAGAAGCCATGTCGGCAGAAGCCCTTCTTAAGCGTAAGAAGAGGCCACAGAAGGAGCAATTTTTATCTGAAAATCAAGATAGAAATTTACTCAGTTATTTTGAAGAATTGTGAGGAGTCCTTTGACTCCTCTTACTTTTGTCAAAAAGCGAAAAAAATGCTACAATAAAGAGAATAAACAAAATGAGGTATTATCATGTCTAAGATTCTAGTATTTGGTCACCAAAATCCAGACTCAGATGCCATCGGGTCATCTGTAGCCTTTGCCTACCTTGCAAAAGAAGCTTACGGTTTGGATACGGAAGCTGTTGCCCTTGGAACTCCAAATGAAGAAACAGCCTTTGTCTTGAACTATTTTGGTGTAGAAGCACCGCGTGTTATCACTTCTGCTAAAGCAGAAGGAGCAGAGCAAGTTATCCTGACTGACCACAATGAATTCCAACAATCTGTATCAGATATCGCTGAAGTAGAAGTTTATGGTGTTGTGGACCACCACCGTGTGGCTAACTTTGAAACTGCAAGCCCCCTATACATGCGTTTGGAGCCAGTTGGTTCAGCATCTTCAATCGTTTACCGTATGTTCAAAGAACATGGTGTAGCTGTGCCTAAAGAGATTGCTGGTTTGATGCTTTCAGGTTTGATTTCAGATACCCTTCTTTTGAAATCACCAACAACACACCCAACAGATAAGGTTATTGCTCCTGAATTGGCTGAATTGGCTGGTGTCAACTTGGAAGAATATGGTTTAGCTATGTTGAAAGCTGGTACAAACTTGGCTAGCAAATCTGCTGAAGAATTGATTGACATCGATGCTAAAACTTTTGAATTGAACGGAAATAATGTCCGTGTTGCTCAAGTAAACACAGTTGACATCGCTGAAGTATTGGAACGCCAAGCAGAAATTGAAGCTGCAATGCAAGCTGCTAACGCAGCAAACGGCTACTCTGACTTTGTCTTGATGATTACAGATATCGTCAACTCAAACTCGGAAATCTTGGCTCTTGGTGCTAATATGGGCAAGGTCGAAGCGGCTTTCAACTTCAAACTTGAAAACAATCATGCCTTCCTTGCTGGTGCTGTTTCACGTAAGAAACAAGTGGTACCTCAATTGACTGAAAGCTTTAATGCTTAAGATTTTGAGTATTAATTCAAATTAGGAAAGGCTAGTTTGCCTTATATCGAAAGGAGTTTCGGCTCCTTTTTTTCTAGGAGTGAAGTATGTTAGAAAATGGCGATTTGATTTTTGTGAGAGATGAGTCAGATATGGGACAGGCCATCCAGACTTCCACAGGCAACTATAACCATGTTGCCATTTGTTTGGATGGGATGATTTACCACGCTAGTGGAGAATTTGGTGTGGTCTGTCAAGAACCAGCAGAATTCTTTGAGTCCAATCACTTGTACGACCTCTATGTTTACCCAGAAATGGATATCCAGTCTGTGAAGGAAAAAGCTTGCAAACATCTTGGAGCTCCCTACAATGCTTCTTTCTATCCAGATGGAGAAGGTTTTTACTGTTCCCAGTACATGGCAGAAATTCTCCCCATTTTTGCAACCATACCTATGAAATTTGGAGATGGGGAGCAGGAGATTAGTGATTTTTGGAGAGAGTATTACAGAGAACTAGGTCTGCCTGTTCCTTTGAACCAGCCGGGGACCAATCCCAGTCAGTTGGCAGCATCGCCTCTGTTAGAATGTAAAGAAAGGAATCTTCATGATTCAGATTTTTAATCCATCTCGTTTGACGAGACAGCCATTTTTTAGAGAATTGATCCGCTATCTGGACCAGCATGAGGATGTTATTTTGCGAGAAATTAAGGCTCAATTTCCAGATATAGCAGTTGATAAACTCATGGAAGAGTATATAAAGGCAGGCTTGATTCTACGAGAAAATAAGCGTTATTACCTTAATCTTCCTATGCTTGAATCACTTGATAGTCTTGAACTGGATCAAGAGATTTTTGTTAGCGAAGATAGTCCGGTCTATCAAGCCTTGTTGGAGCAGACTTTTGAGACGCAATTGCGCAATCAAACCAATGCAGCTATTTTAGTTGAAAAGACGGACTTTGCGCGGACTAAAATGACCCTTTCCAATTATTTCTACAAGGTCAAACATCAGTATCCTTTGACAGAAAAACAGCAGGATCTCTATGACATTTTGGGAGATGTCAATCCTGAGTATGCTCTCAAATATATGACGACTTTTTTGCTAAAATTTCTCAAAAAAGATCAACTGATGCAGAAACGACGTGATATCTTTGTGGACAGTTTAGTAGTCTTGGGCTATATTGTCCAAAATGAAGATGGAAAGTATGAATTGGCTGTCGATTTTGATAAGGAAAGATTAACTTTCTACTTGGCCTGATTTCTTTTTTGTGAGCACATTGTTTGACATTCCTTAGCATTCCGTATAAACTATATGTAACCGGTAACACATATCGGAATAAAATTAAAGGAGACAATTATATGTCACTTGAAAACAAATTGGAACAAGCAACAGGCGCTATCAAAGAAGGATTTGGTAAAGTTACTGGGGATAGCAAGACTGAAGCAGAAGGCGCTGTAGAAAAGACAGTTGCTAAGGCAAAAGAAGTAGTTGAAGATGCTAAAGGTGCTGTAGAAGGTGCCGTTGAGGGTTTGAAAAACGCTTTTAAATAAAAATAGAAAAAATCAAGGGTTTCATTTCCCTTGATTTTTTACTATCTTATAAATAATTTTCTGCGACGGCTGCATCTCCTGGATAGGCTTCTTTCTTGCCTTGAACGATTTGGTAGCAATCGGCTCCCTTACCAGCGATAATGACAGCATCTAATTCCTGATTTGTGATAGCCATGGCTGCCCTGATGGCTTCTTGGCGATCCGCAATTTTTTCAACAGGATGATTGATGTAGCTACTAATTTCATCCGCAATGGCCATTGGGTCTTCATAGTTAGGGTCATCAGCAGTCAGAAAAACTTGAATCTCAGGGTGTTGATTAAGGAGGAGGCCAAAGTCCTTACGACGGCTTTCTCCCTTGTTTCCTGTCGAACCGAGAACCAGAGCAATCTTTCCAGTTTGATGAGTTTCAACAACATTGATTAGTTTTTTGAGACTGTCACCATTGTGGGCGTAGTCTATAAAGACCTTGGCACCATTTTTCTGAGTCAGGACTTCCATACGACCAGGAACACGGGTTGCAGAGATTCCTTTTTTGATGTCCTCAAGACTAGCTCCGAGACGGAGACAGGCAAGTCCAGCAGCAACTGCATTTTCTTGGTTGAAGTGTCCAATTAGTTGGATATCATAATCTCCAGCGAGTTTACCCGTAGCTGAAAAACTAAATGCTTTGGAATTTTCGATTTGGTTATCAGACTGACTACCATAGAAATCATGGTCTTGGTCTGCCACTTGTTCCTTTAAGACAGAAAAATGGTCCATGTCACTGTTAATGATGACTGCTCGGCTATTTTTCATTAAGAGACGTTTGTTGTAGAAGTAGTCTTCGAAGCTAGGGTGTTCAATCGGTCCGATATGGTCTGGGCTGATATTGAGGAAAACTCCCACATCAAAGGTGAGGCCATAGACACGTTTGACCAGATAGGCCTGACTGGATACTTCCATGATGAGGTGAGTACGGTCATTTTGCACAGCTTGATTCATCATGTCAAAGAGGTCAATGCTCTCAGGGGTTGTCAATGCAGACTTAAAGAAAGTCTTGCCATCTAGAGTTGTGTTCATAGTCGAGAGCATAGCCGGTCGATGCCCTTGAGATAAGATATTATAAGCGAAATAGGCTGCTGTTGTCTTACCCTTGGTTCCAGTAAAGGCAAGGAGTTTAAGTTTTTCCTGTGGATTGCCATAAAACTCCATAGCTACCAAACTCATGGCTTTCTTGATATCACTGACGATAATGGCAGGAATACCAACTTCATAGTCTTCTTCAGCCACATACCAACCGAGGCCATGAGAGATGGCTGACATCAGAAATTCCTTCTTAAAGGCAGCGCCCTTGACGAAAAAGAGGCTCTTCTCTTTGGCTTTACGGCTGTCATAGCAGATGGTGTCAAATATGACATGGCTGTAATTGTAGTGGTAGTGTCCTTGGTTGATAATCTCACGGAAGAGATCATCTTTCTTTAAAATATCTAATACGGTTTCAATCTTAATCATACTTTCTATTGTAAACTGAAAGTCGTAAATTTACAAGTGACAAGGAAAAGTTTATAATGGAAGATGAGGAATTTTTCCTAGTTATTAAAATCAAATGAGGAATCTATGTCTAACGAAAACAATCACCAGCAGGCCCAGATGTTACGGGGGACTGCTTGGCTAACGGCTAGTAACTTTATCAGTCGCCTACTCGGGGCTATTTATATTATCCCTTGGTATATCTGGATGGGGTCTTATGCGGCTACAGCAAATGGCCTCTTTACAATGGGCTACAATATCTATGCATGGTTCTTGCTGGTTTCAACAGCGGGTATTCCGGTTGCGGTGGCTAAGCAAGTGGCTAAGTACAATACCATGCGAGAAGAAGAGCATAGCTTTGCCCTGATTCGGAGCTTTTTAGGCTTTATGACGGGACTTGGTCTGGTCTTTGCACTAGTCTTGTATCTCTTTGCTCCTTGGCTAGCAGACTTATCGGGTGTGGGCAAAGACTTGATCCCCATCATGCAGAGCTTGGCTTGGGCGGTCTTGATTTTCCCATCTATGAGTGTTATCCGAGGTTTCTTCCAAGGGATGAATAACCTGAAACCTTATGCTATGAGCCAAATTGCTGAGCAAGTCATTCGTGTTATCTGGATGCTCTTGGCTACCTTTATGATTATGAAAATGGGCTCAGGAGATTATCTAGCAGCGGTTACCCAATCAACCTTTGCTGCCTTTGTCGGCATGGTAGCCAGTTTTGCAGTCTTGATTTATTTTCTTGCCAAAGAAGGTTTACTCAAAAGAGTCCTTGAAGCAGGAGATAAGATTAATAGTAAGCGTCTTTTGGTCGATACCATTAAAGAAGCCATTCCTTTTATCCTGACAGGGTCTGCTATCCAGCTCTTCCAGATTTTGGACCAGATGACCTTCATCAATAGTATGAGTTGGTTTACCAACTATAGTAATGAAGACTTGGTTGTCATGTTTTCTTATTTCTCAGCCAATCCTAATAAAATCACTATGATTTTGATTTCCTTAGGAGTTTCGATTGGTGGTGTAGGCTTGCCACTTTTGACCGAAAACTATGTTAAAGGTGATTTGAGGTCTGCCTCTAAATTGATTCAAGATAATCTAACTATGCTTCTATTGTTTCTTTTTCCTACAACGGTGGGAGTGGTCATGGTCGGTGAACCTATTTATACCATATTTTACGGGAAGCCAGATAGTTTGGCATTAGGTTTGTTTATCTTTGCAGTCTTACAGTCAACCATTTTGGGTGTATATATGGTTTTGTCACCAATGCTTCAGGCTATGTTCCATAATCGTAAAGCGATCCGTTACTTTTTCTATGGTTCGGTTGCTAAGCTAGTCTTGCAATTACCAACAATTTATCTTTTTCACAGTTATGGTCCTTTGATTTCAACATCAATCGCTCTTATCATCCCTATTCTATTCATTTATCGTGAACTATGCAGAGTAACAGGAATGAGAGGTAATGTTGTATTTAGGAGAACGATTTTAATCAGTTTGTTAACGCTTGTTATGTTTATCGGTGTAGGTGCTATCCAGTGGATACTGGGATTTGTCTTCCAACCAAGTGGGCGTTTGTGGAGTTTTCTATATGTAACTCTTGTCGGTGCCATGGGTGGAGCAGTTTATGGAATTATGAGTCTCCGTACCCGTTTATTGGATAAGGTGATTGGAAAAGCTCAAGCAGATCGCTTACGAATCAAATTAAAGTTAACTTAAAAAATATTTATAAATAAAAGGGATAAATTGAACATTTCTACCATAAAATCTTCAATTTATTCTCTTTTTTATTAATTTGTAGAATAATAGCTAAAGTTTGTAGATGGTAATTTAATTTTTCTTAAATTTTACTTAAAAATCTATTGACTAAATAAAACTCAAGTTGTATAATAAGACAAATATTTAAATCAGGAGGTTCTGAAGATGAAAAAGTCTAAAGCCAAGTATGCAACGCTTGCAGGTGTCGTATTAAGTGCAGGTATCTTATTAAGCGCGTGTGGAAATTCCAGCACAGCGTCAAAAACATATAACTATGTTTATACTAGTGATCCGTCTAGTTTGAATTATCTAGCAGAAAACCGTGCAACAACTAATGATATCGTGGTTAATTTGGTAGATGGGCTCATGGAAAATGACCAGTATGGGAACTATATTCCATCCTTGGCAGAGGATTGGAGTGTATCCAAGGATGGTCTGACCTATACCTACAAACTGCGTAAAGATGCTAAATGGTATACTGCAGATGGAGATGAATATGCTCCTGTAACTGCCCAAGATTTTGTAACTGGCTTGAAATATGCGGCTGATAAAAAATCAGAAGCCTTGTACTTAGTGCAAGAATCCGTTGCTGGTTTAGATGACTATATCACTGGTAAAACAACAGACTTTTCAACTGTTGGAGTTAAAGCACTTGACGACCAAACGGTTCAATATACCTTGACACGACCAGAATCTTACTGGAATTCAAAAACAACGTCAACCATTCTCTTCCCAGTCAATGCTGATTTCTTGAAATCAAAAGGGGATGATTTTGGGAAGGTAGACCCATCTAGTATTTTGTACAATGGACCTTTCTTGATGAAATCCTTTGTTTCAAAATCTGTTATTGAATTCAAGAAAAATCCGAATTATTGGGATGCTAAAAATGTCTTTGTGGATGATGTGAAATTGGCCTATTATGATGGTAGTGACCAAGATGCACTAGCTCGTAACTTTGTCGAGGGAGCTTATAGTTATGCTCGTCTCTATCCAAATAGTTCAAGTTTTGAAGGAATTAAAGAAAAGAATAAGGACAATATCATCTATAGCTTGCAAGATGCTACTTCTTACTTCTTAAACTTTAACCTAGATAGAAAGTCTTATAAATTCACTTCAAAAACAAGTGATGCTGAGAAGAAATCGACTCAAGAAGCGGTTCTTAACAAAAACTTCCGTCAAGCCATCAACTTTGCCTATGATCGTACAGCTTACGGGGCTCAATCTCAGGGAGAAGATGGTGCAACTAAGATTTTGCGTAACTTGGTCGTTCCTCCAAACTTCGTAAGTATCAATGGCAAAGACTTTGGTGAAGTAGTAGCCTCTAAGATGGTCAATTATGGTAAAGAATGGCAAGGAATTAACTTTGCGGATGCCCAAGATCCATACTACAATGCTGAAAAAGCCAAGGCTAAATTTGCTGAAGCTAAGAAAGAACTCCAAGCTAAAGGAGTCCAATTCCCTATTCACTTGGACATGACAGTTGACCAAGCTGCTAAAAAGGGTGTCCAAGAGGCAAACTCTATGAAGCAATCTATTGAGGCAGCTTTAGGTGCAGAAAATGTTGTAATTGACATTCAACAACTCACTACTGAAGATTATGACAATACAAGCTATTTGGCTCAGACAGCAGCTCAGAAGGATTATGATCTTTACAACAGTGGTTGGGGTCCTGATTACCAAGATCCTTCAACCTACCTTGATGTCTTAAACCTTAATTCTGGTGGTTTGTTGCAAAATCTAGGTTTAGAGCCAGGTGAAGCCAATGACAAGGCCAAGGCTGTTGGATTGGATGTCTACACTAAAATGTTGGAAGAAGCTAATAAGGAACAAGACCTTGCAAAACGCTATGACAAGTATGCTGATATCCAAGCGTGGTTGGTAGATAGTGCTTTAGCAATTCCAAATGTGTCTAAGGGTGGAACACCAGTATTGAGAAAAACAGTTCCTTTCTCAGAACCATATTCATTGGCTGGTAATAAAGGTGTCGAATCATATAAATACCTCAAAGTACAAGATAAGACAGTCACAAAAGAAGAATATGAAAAAGCCAAAGAAAAATGGCTGAAAGAAAAAGAAGAATCCAATAAAAAAGCCCAAGAAGAATTGGCAAAACATGTCAAATAAGGATTTTTCAAGAAAAACGATGGTTTCTGAGGAAACTGTCGTTTTTTTAATAGAATGACGTCGAATTTGGAAGAAAAGTGCTTACATTTTTTAATTGGTTTGTTAAATTTATGATATAATGAATATAACAAAAACGTGAGAAACTATTTTCGAAAATCTACCCAGTGTTAACTGAAGTATGCACATTCTAGGACGATTTTATAGGAGGGATGCTATCTACTATAAACGTAAGATAAAACGCAACAAATGATAAGTTCTTCTTCTATGTGAAGAGTTCTTATCTGCCTATTTACTAATAGTTATGGAGGTAAGGTCATGGGCGCTATTATGGAGTTTGCAACAGAAAAACAGATTGAATCACTTCTTTCAACTTGCCACATTGAAGGGCAAAAGAATTTTCTGATGGCTTTCAAGAAAAAGACATGGTTGAAATCCTTTATTGATTTTTTCATTATAGGTGGTTCCTACTATGTTCAGTCGAGTGTGAAGCCTAAGATTCTGGCCTTCACACCTAAGGGAATCTACTTGATGGACATCAGTGATATAATTGAAAATCGCTCTAATCAAGTCCTTGAGATGCCTTGGAATCAAGTTCAAGATTTTACTTATAAGCCAGTCTTGAATACAGTTAGGCTGAATTGGAACTATCAAAATGAAGACTATATTTTTTCCGTGGATGTCGGTCAGATTGGTCAGCATGTGGGCCAATATCAATTTAACAAAGACCATTATGACTATTTAGCCCAACACGATTTCTTTCAGTCAAAGTAAACTCTAGCAATCATCGTCACAAAAGAATCTGGAAGCTTTTCTGGATTCTTTTTAGCTTTACTCGATAAGTCTATAGTTTGAAACTATAACTAGCTCTTGAAAAGAAGAAAATGAGTTGATGAAAATAAGTGGTACAATAGTTACTATAGATTTGGAGGTATTGTATGAGCAAGGAATTACACATTAACACAATTTTGGCCCAGGCGGGTATCAAATCGGATGAAGCGACAGGTGCACTGGTGACGCCGCTTCATTTTTCAACGACTTATCAGCATCCAGAGTTTGGTAAATCTACTGGATTTGACTATACGCGTACCAAAAACCCAACTCGTAGTAAGGCTGAAGAAGTCTTGGCGGCTATTGAGTCAGCAGACTATGCCCTAGCGACTAGCTCAGGAATGTCAGCTATTGTACTGGCCTTTAGCGTCTTTCCAGTAGGAAGTAAGGTCTTGGCTGTCCGTGACCTTTACGGTGGTTCTTTCCGCTGGTTCAATCAAGTGGAGCAGGAAGGTCGTTTCCATTTTACCTATGCCAATACAGAAGAAGAGTTGATTGCTGAGTTAGAAAAGGATGTGGATGTTCTCTATATCGAAACGCCAACCAACCCCTTGATGTTGGAATTTGATATTGCAAAACTAGCAAAATTGGCTCATGCTAAGGGTGCCAAAGTGGTGGTGGACAATACCTTCTATAGTCCTATATACCAACGTCCGATTGAAGATGGAGCAGATATCGTCCTTCATTCAGCAACCAAGTATCTAGCAGGCCACAATGATGTCTTGGCTGGAGTGGTTGTGACCAATAGTTTAGAGCTATACGAAAAACTTTTCTACAATCTCAATACGACAGGAGCAGTCTTGTCTCCATTTGACAGCTATCAATTGATTCGTGGTCTCAAAACCTTGTCTCTTCGTATGGAACGCTCAACAGCCAATGCCCAAGAAGTGGTTGCCTTTTTGAAGGATTCTCCAGCAGTTAAGGAAGTTCTCTACACTGGGCGTGGAGGGATGATTTCCTTTAAAGTAGCGGATGAAACACGTATTCCTCATATTTTGAACAGCCTCAAGGTCTTCTCTTTTGCGGAAAGTTTGGGTGGGGTGGAAAGCCTGATTACTTATCCAACGACACAAACCCACGCTGATATTCCAGCAGAAGTGCGCCATTCTTATGGCTTGACTGATGACCTCTTGCGCTTGTCAATTGGGATTGAAGATGCTAGAGATTTGATTGCAGATTTGCGCCAAGCATTAGAAGGATAAGACAAAGATGGGAAAATATGATTTTACAAGCCTGCCCAATCGTTTAGGGCACCATACCTATAAATGGAAAGAGGCGGAAACGGATAGTGAAGTCCTACCAGCTTGGATAGCGGATATGGACTTTGTAGTCTTGCCTGAAATCCGCCAAGCAGTGCAAACTTACGCTGATCAACTGGTCTATGGCTATACTTATGCTAGTGAAGAGTTAATTAAGGAAGTTCAAAAGTGGGAAGCTACACAACATGGTTATCACTTTGACAAAGAGGCTCTTGTCTTTATCGAGGGTGTGGTACCGGCCATCTCAACAGCTATTCAAGCCTTTACAAAAGAAGGCGAGGCTGTTTTGATTAACACGCCTGTCTATCCACCTTTTGCTCGCAGTGTCAAGTTGAACAATCGTAGATTGATTACCAATTCTTTGGTGGAAAAGGATGGTCTGTTTGAGATTGACTTTGACCAACTGGAGAAGGATTTGGTGGAAGAGGATGTCAAACTCTACATTCTCTGCAACCCTCATAATCCTGGTGGACGTGTTTGGGAAAAAGAAGTCTTGGAAAAGATTGGCCAACTCTGCCAGAAACACGGTGTTTTCTTGGTTTCGGACGAGATTCACCAAGATTTGGCCCTCTTTGGTCACAAACACCAGTCTTTCAATACCATTAATCCTGCCTTCAAAGATTTTGCGATTGTCTTGAGCAGTGCCACTAAAACCTTTAATATTGCGGGGACAAAAAATTCCTATGCAGTCATTGAAAATCCTAAGTTGAGACTGGCTTACCAGAAACGCCAGTTGGCTAATAATCAACATGAAATTTCAGGCTTGGGTTATTTGGCGACAGAAGCTGCCTATCGATATGGGAAGGATTGGCTAGAGGAACTCAAGCAAGTCTTTGAAGACCACATCAATTATGTGGTGGATTTATTTGGTAAAGAGACTAAAATCAAGGTTATGAAACCGCAAGGAACCTACTTGATTTGGCTTGATTTTTCAGCCTATGACCTGACTGATGAAAGATTGCAAGAGCTGTTGAGAAATGAAGCTAAGGTTATCCTCAACCGTGGTTTGGATTTTGGGGAGGAAGGAAGTCTCCATGCCCGCCTCAATGTAGCCATGCCTAAAACACTGTTGCAAGAAGTTTGTCAGCGGATTGTGGCGACTTTTGCCAAACTTTAATAATCCAGCCTTCTAGGAGAAAAGTCTTCCTAGGAGGCTATTTTCATAGAGGAAAATATGGTATAATAAAAAGATAAGGTAAAGGTAGAAATATGGCTAAATTGATTCCGGGGAAAGTCCGTATCGAAGGCGTTGCCCTTTATGAAACTGGTAAAGTTGACATCATCAAGGAAAAGAATAATCGGCTCTACGCTCGTGTTGCAGAAGAAGAACTGCGCTATAGTTTAGAGGATGATTTTGTTTTTTGTGCCTGTGATTTTTTCCAAAAGAGGGGCTACTGTGTGCACTTGGCAGCGCTGGAGCATTTTCTGAAAAATGATGAGCGTGGTCAGGAAATCTTGCAAAGTCTGGAAGAAGGTCATGAAGAAAAAGAGGCCGTTGAAACTAAGGTGACCTTGGGTGGCAAATTTTTGGACCGAATCTTGTCTCCAAAAGCAGAACGTGCCTATGAATTATCGGCTGTGGGGCAAGTGGAAGCAGGAACCAATCATATCTTGTGGACTCTGAGAATCGGGCAAGTCAATAGTCAAAAATACTATGTTATTCGGGATATTCCACTCTTTTTAAAAGTTGTCGAACAGAGAAAACCTTATATGATTGGTAAAACTTATGAGGAGTCTCTGTCTTTGGAAGACTTTGATGAGGCAAGTCAAGAGCTTCTTACTTTCTTGCGCGGACTAACGGAGGAAGGACTGACTCCAGACCTCTTTTTCCAAAATCAAGGCCGACACCTTTTTTTCCCTCTGACCTTTTTTGAGCAGGGTGTGAATTTACTGATGACCCTGCCCCATTTTCAATTTGACCATCAAGTAGATAGTTACCAAACCCTGCTTTTTCAAGATATGAATGCGGATGCCAATCTATTTGCCTTTACAGTAACAGAATACTCTGACTATTTTGAAATGGAAATCAGCGAGAGCCCTAGGGTCAATGTCTTTTATCAGGGGACTGTACTTTTCCATAAAGGACAGGTTTATTTTCTAACAGACCAGCAGGTGCGTCTTCTCAAAGAAATCAAAACGCTGCCTGTGGATCAACAAGGAAAGAAATACCTGCAATTTGATAGCAGTGACCGCGATAAATTGGCTTCTTGTTTAACTCTTTTTAGCCAGATGGGCACTATTTCAGCTCCAGAACGCTTACAAATCAAAACTTTTGCTCCCTCTTTTTACTTTGACAGGGAAGAGGATAACCGGATTCGTCTAGAAATTCAGTTTGATTATGGAGACAGCCAGGTCTCTAGCCGACAAGAGCTGGAAGAATTGCCATTTTCGAGTGATGCTAACTTAGAAGAAAAAATTTTCCAAGTTTGTCTGGCTGCGGGCTTTGAAGCAGATTTTCAATCTTGGCGTCAGGCCTTAAAAGCGGAATCTGTCTACCATTTCTTCCATGAAATCATTCCAATATTTGAAAAACTCGGGCATGTTGACCTATCAGACAAGCTAGAAGAACTTTATAGCCTAGCGAGTCCTCAAGTGCAGATTGCTTCTAAGGGAGGTCTCTTGGAAATTCAGTTTGATTTTCAAGATATTGCCCAAGAGGAAATTGACCAAGCTATGCAGGCCTTGGTTAGTAATCAAGATTTTTACATTGATTCGTCCAATCAAGTCTACTTTTTCGATGACGAAACCAAAAAAATTCGCCAAAATCTACAGGAACTAGGGCAATTTGAATTAAAAGATGGTGCCTTGCAGGCTCGGAAATCTTTAGCTTATAGTTTAGCTCATCTCTTTGAGGGGCGAGACCGTGTTTCTTTTTCACGGGAATTCCAGAATCTGGCCCACGATTTGACACATCCAGAGGACTTCCCTCGACAAGCAACTCAGGTTCAGGCTTACTTGCGTGATTATCAGGAAAAGGGAATTAGCTGGCTACAAATGCTTCATCATTATGGTTTTGGTGGGATTTTGGCTGATGATATGGGACTTGGTAAAACACTGCAGACCATTGCTTTTTTGACCAGTCAAGTGACAAAAGAAAGTCGGGTTTTGATTTTAGCTCCGTCAGGTTTGATTTACAACTGGGCAGATGAATTTAAGAAATTTGCTCCACAGTTGGATGTGGCTGTTGTTCATGGATTGAAAGCTAGTCGTGAAGCGGTTCTTGCTGAGAGCCATCAAATCTATGTGACGAGCTATGCCACCTTCCGTCAGGACAGTGAGCTTTATCAGGGGATGGTCTTTGACTTCCTTTTCTTAGATGAAGCTCAGGTTATGAAAAATGCCCAAACCAAGATTGCCCAGACCTTGAGACAATTTGTGGTGCCGTCAGTTTTTGCCCTTTCAGGGACACCGATTGAAAACCATCTGGGTGAGTTGTGGTCTATTTTCCAAATCGTCATGCCAGGACTTCTGCCAAGCAAGAAAGAATTTATGAAATTGCCAGCTGAGCGAGTGGCTCAGTTTATCAAGCCTTTCGTTATGCGACGTAAGAAAGAAGAAGTTCTGACTGAATTGCCAGATTTGATTGAAGTAGTTTATAAGAATGAACTGGAAGACCAGCAAAAGGCTATCTACCTAGCCCAGTTGCAACAGATGCGGGACCGTCTAGCTCAAGTGTCAGATCAGGAATTCCAGCGAAGTCGGGTGGAAATCTTGTCTGGTCTGATGCGCTTGCGTCAAATCTGTGACACTCCTGCCCTCTTTATGGAAGATTATCAGGGTGCCAGTGGTAAACTGGATAGTCTCCGAGACCTGCTGGTACAGGTGGCAGACGGTGGACACCGTGTCTTGATTTTCTCGCAGTTCAAGGGAATGTTGGAGAAAATTGAACAAGAACTGCCAGACTTGGGCTTGACTTCCTTTAAAATTACGGGTTCAACACCAGCCAAGGAAAGACAAGACATGACTAAGGCCTTTAACCAAGGGGAGAGAGATGCCTTTCTGATTTCCCTTAAGGCAGGTGGTGTCGGTCTGAACCTGACAGGTGCTGATACAGTGATTTTGGTTGACCTTTGGTGGAATCCTGCGGTGGAAGCACAAGCAATTGGCCGTGCCCATCGGATGGGTCAGGAAGAAACGGTTGAGGTTTATCGCTTGGTGACAAAGGGAACCATTGAAGAAAAAATTCAGGAACTCCAAGAGCAAAAGAAACATCTGGTGTCACAAGTATTGGACGGCACAGAGTCACGTGGCAGTCTGACCCTAGCAGAAATTAGAGAAATTTTGGGAATTTCTGAAGCCAGCACTTGAAAAATCAAGACAATACGCTATAATGAAGTGTTGAAAGGAAATAGAAAATGAGAGAAGAACGATTTCCATTGGTCTCAGATGATGAGGTCATGCTGACTGAGATGCCGGTTATGGACCTCTATGATGAATCTGACTTTATCAGTAATATCAAGGGAGAATACCGTGATAAGAATTATCTGGAGTGGGCCCCTATTACTGAAGAAAAACCAGTCAAACCCATTGAAAAGCCAGTAGAGAAACCTAAGAAGTCTGGTTTAGGAGTTAAGAGAGAAGGAAAGAGCTATGCGGAGGTGGCGCGTGAAGAAGCGCGTGCGGACTTGAAAAAGAAACGCTCAGCAAGCTATCTGACTAAGGATATTACTCCTACAAGACGCCATTCTCAGCCAAGTCAGGGTAGACAGGGCAATCAACCTACCGCGCCTTTCCAAAAGGAAAATCCTGGTGAATTTGTCAAATATAGTCAAAAATTGACCCAGTCTCATTATATCTTGGCGGAAGAAGTGAGCCAGATTTCTACTCCAGCTGAGCAAACAGAAACTGCAGGCCCAAAGAAAAACAACTATGATTTTCTGAAGAAGAGCCAAATCTACAATAAAAAGAATCAACAAAAAGAACAAGAACGTCAGGTTGCCCAAGAGTTGAATCTGACAAGAATTACGGAATAGGGGAGAAAACATGTCAAAGACATATCATTTTATCGGAATTAAGGGATCAGGGATGAGTGCCTTGGCCTTGATGTTGCATCAAATGGGGCATAAGGTACAGGGTTCAGATGTTGAAAAATACTACTTTACTCAACGTGGTCTTGAGCAGGCAGGAATTACCATTCTTCCTTTTGATGAAAAGAATCTAGACGGTGATATGGAAATTATCGCTGGAAATGCCTTTCGTCCAGATAACAACGTCGAAATTGCCTATGCGGACCAAAATGGCATTAGCTACAAACGTTACCATGAGTTCCTAGGTAGCTTTATGCGCGACTTTGTCAGCATGGGAGTAGCTGGAGCGCATGGAAAAACGTCAACGACAGGTATGTTGTCTCATGTCTTGTCGCACATCACGGACACTAGTTTCTTGATTGGGGATGGGACAGGTCGTGGTTCAGCCAATGCCAAATATTTTGTCTTTGAATCTGACGAATACGAGCGTCACTTCATGCCATACCACCCAGAATACTCTATTATCACCAACATTGACTTTGACCATCCAGATTATTTCACAAGTCTAGAGGATGTTTTCAATGCCTTTAACGACTATGCCAAACAAATTACCAAAGGTTTGTTTATCTACGGTGAAGATGCTGAGTTACGCAAAATTACGTCTGATGCTCCTATTTATTATTATGGTTTTGAAGAAAAAGGTAATGACTTTGTAGCTAGCGATCTTCTTCGTTCTACGACTGGTTCAACCTTCACAGTTCATTTCCGTGGACAAGAATTGGGTCAATTCCACATCCCAACCTTTGGTCGTCACAATATCATGAATGCGACAGCCGTTATTGGTCTTCTTTACACAGCAGGATTTGATTTGAACTTGGTGCGTGAGCACTTGAAAACATTTGCCGGTGTTAAGCGTCGTTTTACTGAGAAAATTGTCAATGACACGGTGATTATCGATGACTTTGCCCACCATCCAACAGAAATTATTGCGACCTTGGATGCAGCTCGTCAAAAATATCCAAGCAAAGAAATCGTAGCAGTCTTCCAACCGCATACCTTTACAAGAACCATTGCCTTGTTGGACGAATTTGCCCACGCTTTGAATCAAGCGGATGCTGTTTATCTAGCGCAAATTTATGGCTCTGCTCGTGAAGTAGACCATGGTGACGTTAAGGTAGAAGACCTAGCTAATAAAATCAACAAGAAACACCAAGTTATCACTGTTGAAAATGTTTCTCCACTCCTTGACCATGATAATGCTGTTTATGTCTTTATGGGTGCAGGAGACATCCAAACCTATGAATACTCATTTGAGCGACTCTTGTCTAACTTGACAAGCAATGTTCAATAGGCTATTCACATGGAAATTCCAATTAAGATCATTCAGGCAAGTGAGTCTGATTTGGCTGAGATAGAGACACTTCAGGCCTCATCTTTTCCAGCTGAAAAGCAGCAACCTTCTCATATTTTAAAAGAAAGTATCCGTAAGTGTGCGGATACCTTTCTTCTAGCTAGGGATGAAAATCAACTTTTAGGCTATATTCTATCAAGTCCCCAGTCCCACAATCCGCAATGTTTAGAAGTACATTCTTTAGTCATCGAGGCTGACCATCAGAGACAGGGCTTGGGCATGCTTCTTCTTGCGGCCTTGAAAGAGGTGGCAGTTGAGCTGGATTACAAAGCTATTCGTTTGAAGAGTCCTGATGAGCTGCTTGCCTATTTTGAAATGAACGGTTTTATTGATGAAGAAGAAGCAACTTCGCTTTATGCAGCTAATCAAGATTTTAGTATGATTTGGTTTAATCCCTTTTATCTGGAGGCACAATGGAAATTAGGAAAGCAAGATTAGAAGATTTAGATCGTATCGTTGAGATTGAACTAGAAAATTTCTCACTTGAAGAAGCCATTCCTCGCTCGGTTTTTGAGGCTCATTTGCGAGAAATTCAGACCTCTTTTCTGGTTGCAGAAAAAGAAGGTAGAATCATGGGGTATATCGAAGGACCAGTTGCCCCTCACCGCTATCTGCAAGACAAGTCTTTTACAGAAGAGATAGAAGATTACAGTCATGAGCCGGGTGGTTATATCTCTGTGACCTGTCTTTCCATTGCCAAGGAGGCACAGGGCCTAGGACTGGGTCAGAAATTGCTAACAGCTTTGAAAGAGCTGGCTCTTGAACACGAAAGAGAAGGTATTAACCTAACCTGTCATGACTATCTCATTGCCTACTACGAAAAGCATGGATTTGTCAATGAAGGCCAGTCTCAGTCAACCTTTGCAGGGGAAACCTGGTATGATATGGTCTGGGAAGCTAAAAAATAAGCGAGAAAAGCATGCTAGGTTGCTTTTCTTTCGTTTTTAAGATATAATATTATGGATTGTCAACAAGGAGGATAAACTTTTGAGTGAAAAAACAAGAGAAGACGAAAAATTAAGCTTTAAAGAGCAAATTTTACGTGATTTAGAGAGAGTAAAAAAACAAGATAGAAGTGAGCAAGAAAATGAGATTACAAGTTTTGAAACTCCTTTATCTCAAGAAGATTCAGTAGTTCCTTCAACTCAGGAACATGAACCTTCAGCAGAAGAGTTGATGGCTAATTCTCTTTCTGTTGTGGATCAAATATTAAAGAATGCTCCTAGTGTTCCATCACGCTCAAATGACATTTCGGATGAAATTGCAGCAAATGAAGAAGTTGCAGAATCTAAAATTGAAACGGTTGTTGAACCTGTAGTTGAACCAGTAGAACCTATTTTCGAGCCAGTTCAACCAAAAGTAGAACCTGTAAAACTTAACGAAGACAAAGAATTTAACGAGATTCCAACAAAGGTTGCGGTGTCGTATAAAACAAGTAGACAACAGGAAGAAGTTAGTACTCCTGCAGTGGATAATGAGTTGTCTGAGTCAGCTGAATCGACAGATAGCCTAGATTCAGTTCCTAGACGTAGTCGTCGCGAAACTGTTAAACCTGTTAAGAAGAAAAAATCACATTTGAAGGCTTTCTTCATTTCACTACTGATTTTCCTTGCTCTGATTTCGGCAGGTGGTTACTTCGGTTATCAGTATGTTCAGTCATCCTTGCTACCTGTTGATGCAAATTCTAAGGAATATGTGACTGTTCAAATTCCAGAAGGTTCCAATGTCCAAGAAATTGGGAATTCTTTGGAAAAATCTGGTTTGGTCAAACATGGAATTATCTTCAGCTTGTATGCTAAGTACAAAAATTACTCTGATTTCAAATCAGGATACTATAACTTGATGAAGAGCATGAGTACAGAGGACATCATTAAGGAACTACAAAAAGGTGGTACACCTGAACCTCAGGCTCCATCTCTTGCAAACTTGACAATTCCAGAAGGATATACCATTGATCAAATTGCCCAAGCTGTAGGACAATTACAAGGTGAATTTAAAGAGCCTTTGACCGCGGATGCTTTCTTGGCTAAAGTGCAAGATGACAACTTTATCAGTCAAGAAGTTGCTAAATATCCAAACCTACTCGAAAGCTTGCCAACGAAAGAAAGTGGAGCTCGTTATCGTTTGGAAGGTTATCTTTTCCCAGCGACCTACTCTATCAAGGAAAGCACGACTATTGAAAGCTTGATTGATGAGATGTTGGCAGCCATGGATAAGACCTTGACTCCGCACTATAGTGCAATTAAGTCTAAGAACTTGACAGTTAATGAATTGCTAACAATTGCTTCACTGGTTGAAAAAGAAGGGGCTAAGACTGAAGATCGTAAGTTGATTGCAGGTGTCTTCTACAATCGTTTGAACCTTGGTATGCCACTACAAAGCAATATCGCAATCTTGTATGCTCAAGGCAAACTTGGCCAAAATATCAGCCTAGCAGACGATGCTGGAATTGATACATCGATTAATTCACCATACAATGTTTATACAAAACCTGGTTTGATGCCTGGTCCAGTAGATAGCCCAAGTCAGGACGCGATTGAAGCAAGTATCAATCAAACTAAGAGTGAGAACCTATACTTTGTAGCCAATGTTACAGATGGTAAAGTCTATTACGCAGTGACACAGGAAGAACATGATCGTAATGTAGCTGAGCACGTCAATAGCAAGCTTACTCAAAATAGTAGTTCAAACTAAGACTACAAACATGAGAATCTCAGATAGAGATTCAATATTATCGAAGGAAAGTTGAGAAAAATGGCAGAAAAAACATATCCTATGACCCTTGAGGAAAAGGAAAAACTTGAAAAAGAATTAGAAGAATTGAAATTGGTCCGCCGTCCAGAAGTGGTAGAACGCATTAAGATTGCCCGTTCATATGGTGACCTTTCTGAAAACAGTGAGTATGAAGCAGCTAAGGATGAACAAGCCTTTGTTGAAGGACAAATCTCTAGCTTGGAAACAAAAATCCGTTATGCTGAAATCGTCAATAGTGACTCAGTTGCCCAAGACGAAGTAGCGATTGGTAAAACAGTTACTATCCAAGAAATTGGTGAGGACGAAGAAGAAGTTTATATTATCGTAGGTTCAGCCGGTGCAGATGCCTTTGCGGGTAAAGTTTCAAATGAAAGCCCAATTGGACAAGCCTTGATTGGCAAGAAAACAGGTGATACAGCAACAATTGAAACACCTGTTGGTAGCTATGATGTAAAAATCTTGAAGGTTGAAAAAACAGCCTAATGATTAAAAGGAGTAAAAAGAGGGAAAAATCCTTCTTTGCTCCTTTTTAGGTTTAAAAAGAATTGGAGACTATATGAGTTCAAAGAAGAAAAAAAACAAGATGGAGCGTGGTCTGACTAATCGTCACGTGCAGGTTATGGCCATTGCGGGAACAATCGGAACAGGACTCTTTTTGGGAGCAGGTCGTTCTATTAGCCTTACAGGTCCTTCCATTGTACTGATTTATATGATTACTGGGGCTTTCATGTTCCTTATGATGCGTGCGGTTGGGGAAATGCTCTACCAAGACCCTGAGCAACATACCTTTATCAACTTTATCACGCGCCATTTGGGTAAGGGCTGGGGTTATTTCTCGGTTTGGTCCTACTGGCTATCCGTTGTCTTTATAGGTATGGCGGAAATCACTGCTATCTCTCACTATGTTCAGTTTTGGTTCCCTAGCTGGCCAAGTTGGATGATTGAGATTGGATTTTTGACCATTCTAGCCTTAGTCAATCTGATTGCGGTGAAGCTCTTTGGGGAAGTTGAGTTTTGGTTTGCGATGGTCAAGATTGTGGCTATTTTAGCTATGATTGCCACAGGAGTCTTTATGGTCTTGACAGGCTTTAAGACACCACATGGAGTAGCAAGTTTGGCCAATATCACCGACAATTTCTCCCTCTTCCCTAATGGTGGAGTGAACTTTGTCATGGCCTTTCAGATGGTTTTCTTTGCTTACCTCATGATTGAGTTTATCGGGGTAACAACTTCTGAAACCAAAAATCCACGTCAAGTCTTGCCAAAAGCCGTTAAGGAAATTCCTTTGCGTATCGCCTTTTTCTACGGTGGTGCCCTCTTAGCCATCATGGCTATCATTCCATGGCGTGAGCTTGCATCGGCTGATTCTCCTTTTGTTACAGTATTTGAATTGGCAGGTATCAAGTGGGCAGCAGCCTTGATTAACTTCGTCGTTTTGACATCAGCAGCATCTGCTCTTAACTCAACCCTTTATTCAACAGGACGTCATTTGTACCAGATTGCTCATGATTCGCCAAATTCATTCTTAAAGGCTATTAAGGCAGATACTCTTTCTCGCCACAATGTGCCACAAAATGCCATCATCGCTTCAGCAATCTTGATTGCCCTAGCAGCCTTTATTAATGTCTTGCCAGGTGTTTCAGATGCCTTTGCCTTGATTACGGCATCATCATCAGGTGTTTATATTGCCATTTATATCTTGATTATGGTGGCTCACCTTAAATACCGCAAGTCACCAGACTTTATGGCGGATGGCTATCTCATGCCCCATTATCGTTTCTTAAATCCTTTAACCATGCTCTTCTTTGCCTTTGTCTTTGTAACCCTCTTTTTACAAGAGTCTACATTTGTAGGAGCAATCGGATCAGCTATCTGGATTATCGGTTTCGGGATTTATAGCCAGTGGAAATTTAGAAAATAGATTTGAAACTCATCAACTCAGGTTGGTGAGTTTTTGCTAGTTTGACAGTCTATTGAAATAAGACTATAATCAAGCTGTAACAGTATTTAAGGAGATTTAGATGTACTTTAGATTGGAAAATAAGGAATCCCATAAATCACAAGAAATAGGGAATCTGATTCGTGTTTATAACCGTTCAAAACGAGAAGAAGTTGAAAGTGAGCCACTTAATCTTTATGTCGAAGATGAAGAGGGCAATCTTCTGGCAGGTTTGATAGCAGAGACTTTTGGAAATTGGCTAGAAATCGAGTATTTATTTGTAAAAGAGGAACTCAGAGGGCAAGGAATCGGTTCAAAACTATTGCAGCAAGCAGAAACTGAAGCTAAGAATCGAAACTGTCGTTTTGCTTTTGTCAATACTTACCAGTTTCAAGCTCCTGATTTTTATAAAAGGCATGGCTACAAGAAAATTTTTACATTACAAGACTATCCCTACATTGGGCAAAGGTATTATTACCAAAAGAATCTGTAAGGTGAGTATGAAGGTATGGTACAAAGAGAGACTCACACATAAGTATGGAGGCGGACTGATGGATATAATACTGGATATGGGCAATGTTTAAGGAGATTCTCGATAAATACCAGTTAAATCCTATAAATTGTGTCATTCTAGACGATATGGAGGACAATACAATCGCAGCTGAGACATTAGATGTGAAATCCTACGATGCTGTAGATGTTTTGAAAAAAATTGAATAGGCAGAAACTCTCTATCATTTAGGTGGTAGAGGTTTTTTGTTAATAAAAATTTACAAAATGACATTTATATATTGCATTAAGTTAGATATATGATATAATGTTGTTAAAAAGAGGCGCAACTTTTTAAAATTAATGATGATCAAAGAGAAAACCAAGAATATTAATGGAGGAATTAAAAAATGGAAGTTATAAATGTAAGTAAAAATTATGGTCATTCAACCATTCTCAAAGATATAAATTTCGCACTTAATAAGGGTGAAATTGTTGGTCTAGTAGGGAGAAACGGAGTTGGCAAGAGTACATTGATGAAAATTCTTGTTCAGAATAATCAACCGAATTTAGGGAATATTATAAGTAGTGATAATGTTGGGTATTTAATCGAAGAACCAAAATTATTTTTATCTAAAACAGGTTTAGAGAATTTAAAATATTTGTCAAATTTATATGGAATTGACTACAATCAAGAAAGATTTGGAAGTTTGATCCAAGAGTTAGATTTGACTCAGTCTATTAATAAAAAAGTAAAGACCTATTCTTTGGGTACAAAACAAAAATTAGCTTTGCTTCTAACTCTCGTTACGGAACCTGATATATTGATTTTAGATGAACCGACTAATGGTTTAGATATTGAATCATCACAAATAGTTTTAGCGGTTCTAAAAAATTTAGCTTTACATGAAAATGTGGGAATTTTAATATCGAGTCATAAATTAGAAGATATTGAAGAAATTTGTGAGAGGGTTCTTTTCTTGGAGAACGGACTTTTGACATTTCAAAAAGTAGGAAAAGATAGTCATAATTGCTTGTTTGAGATAGCTTTTTCATCAGCTACAGATAAAGACATTTTTATTACCAAACAAGAATTTGGGGATATTGTTCAGGAAGAGGGACTGAGAATTACTATGTCTGGGAATATTCAAAGTAGTGAGCTTTTTAAATTTTTTAACGAAAACTCTATTAAAGTAGTTGATTTTGAAACTAAAAAAGAGACGCTTAAAGATATTTATCTAAATCGTTCAAAATAAAGGAAGGTTATAATCATGAAATTAAATAAATTGAATTTTCTTAAGGAAAATATAAGAGATTTATATTCATCAGGCGTAATATATCTCGGTTTGATTATCTCGTTTATACCGCCGATATTGGTTACATTCTTTATTCTAAAGACTCAAGGGACATCGCTTGGTATTAAGCATATTTCAAACTTTTATGCTATGCTCGGTATGTTAATGGCTATTATACATGCTAATCGAATTATTAGCAGGGATTTTTCCCACAATACGATCAGTTTATTTTATAATCAACAGAAAAATCGGATGATTTACGTCTGGTCTAATTTTCTATATGTCATCTCAGTTTCCATTATTTATTCTTTGAATGGCATTGTGCTACTAGTCATCGTAAGTAAATTGGGTGTTCCAGGTGATTTAGGATTAGATTTTATAGTATCCATTGTAGTCAATACAATTTTGTTAGTCCTATTTTATTTTCTATTATCTTATATTTTCTATTTATACAAATTGAAAAGTGGCTTGGTATTTGGTATTTTAGTAGCTTTACTACTCTTTATCCCTAATATATTAAATACGATTATGATGAATACTAGTAATGATTTGTTTATCAAAGCAATTGAACTTCTTCCTTTTTATTCTTTACCTGTATTTGTAGCTTCAAATACGATGTCTATTAGTCAGTATCTTGTGGTAATCACTACAATCATTTTACTGTACTTGTTCACTCTCAAGAAAAGCAAGGAGTATTCATTTTAGTTTCATTTAGTATTATTTTGCAGACTTAAAATCCAGCAAAAATCAGTCATCTTGCTATGCTCCTGCTCTTGTTGTGTACACGTTTTTGTCTTATGCTAGACTCATTTCCAAAAGCATTATATAATAGTGATATGAAAGCAACTAAATAAGAATACAAGCAATCAAAACTCGTTTAAAAGACCCTACTAAAGCTAATACTAAACAAAAAATCAAATAGCAAACTAGGAAGTTTATTTCAAACAATCCAACATACTGATTTTAGTCTGAAGATAATATTGGAGTGCTAATTAATGAGGTTATAATAAATAGCTGACAGCTTGTGTTGATTTTGGATTTTTTAAGAGTAGATGAGTATTAAAACTATAAGGAGGACGCAGGTGGCTAAAAATTTAAAATTAAAATTAGCTCGGGTAGAGCTTGATTTAACTCAAGGTCAATTGGCAGAGGCTGTGGGGGTGACGCGCCAGACTATTGGTTTGATAGAGGCAGGGAAATACAATCCCAGTCTCTCGCTTTGCCAGTCTATTTGCAGATGTTTAGGAAAAACCCTAGACCAACTATTTTGGGAGGAAGAAGATGGTAAATAAATTCATTCATTATCAATTACTTGACGAAAGAGAAGAACAACTAATCAATAAAGCTGGGGCAGAGTCTTTTTCACTCTTTATTGGGCTTGTACTTCTAAGCTATTTGGTGGCAGTGTTGGCTCCATCTCTTTTTAATCCGAATTTTCTAGTCTATACTCTGATAGTAGGAATTTTCTTCTTTTTCAATCGTGCCCGTTATCTGGGAGTGACCTACTATAGTCGTTTTCATTTTACGATTTTGGGTTGTTTTTTCCTAACCTTGGCTATTACGGCTCTTTTGATGTTACAGAATTATCAATTCAACATAGAAGTTTATCAGCACAATCCTTTGAACGTTAAATACCTATCTGCTTGGGCAATTACTTATGTTATTTACCTTCCCTGGGTCTTTATTGGCAATCTTGGTCTTAAGAGCTATGGCGAATGGGCTCAGAAAAAGTTTGAACAAGACATGGATGAACTGGAGAGTGGAGAATAGCTTGTTACTCTTTTCTCAATCCAGCCAAAATGTGTTATAATAGTACTAATTTATTGGAATACATGAAAGTTCTTAAAAATTTTCATGTGTTTCTAGCTAAGGAAGTAGGAAAAGTATGTATCCAGATGATAGTTTGACATTGCACACGGACTTGTACCAGATCAACATGATGCAGGTTTACTTTGACCAAGGAATTCACAATAAAAAGGCGGTCTTTGAGGTTTATTTCCGCCAACAGCCTTTTAAGAATGGCTATGCGGTTTTTGCAGGTCTAGAAAGAATTGTGAATTATCTGGAAGACCTGCGTTTTTCAGATAGTGATATTGCCTATTTGGAGTCGCTAGGCTATCATGGGGCATTCTTGGACTATCTCCGCAATTTCAAGTTGGAGTTGACTGTTCGTTCTGCCCAAGAAGGGGACTTGGTTTTTGCTAATGAACCGATTGTGCAGGTGGAAGGCCCTCTAGCTCAATGTCAGTTGGTCGAAACGGCTCTTTTGAACATCGTCAACTACCAGACCTTAGTGGCGACTAAGGCAGCTCGTATTCGCTCGGTTATAGAAGATGAGCCCTTGATGGAGTTTGGAACACGTCGGGCGCAAGAAATGGATGCGGCTATCTGGGGAACACGCGCAGCGGTGATTGGTGGCGCCAATGGGACTAGCAATGTGCGTGCTGGTAAACTCTTTGACATTCCTGTCTTGGGGACCCATGCCCATGCCTTGGTGCAGGTTTATGGCAATGACTATGAGGCTTTCAAGGCTTACGCTGCGACCCACAAAAATTGCGTCTTTCTTGTGGATACCTATGACACCCTTCGTATCGGTGTGCCAGCTGCCATTCAGGTGGCGCGTGAGCTGGGTGATCAGATTAACTTTATGGGTGTGCGGATTGACTCTGGGGATATTGCCTACATTTCTAAGAAAGTCCGTCAGCAACTGGACGAGGCTGGATTTACAGAGGCTAAGATTTATGCTTCTAATGATCTAGATGAAAATACCATCCTCAACCTCAAGATGCAAAAGGCCAAGATTGATGTCTGGGGTGTGGGAACCAAGCTGATTACAGCCTATGACCAGCCAGCTCTTGGGGCAGTTTATAAGATTGTTGCAATCGAAGATGAAAATGGGAACATGCGCAATACCATCAAGCTGTCTAATAATGCGGAAAAAGTGTCTACACCAGGTAAGAAGCAGGTGTGGCGCATTACAAGTCGTGAAAAAGGCAAGTCAGAAGGAGACTATATCACTTATGATGGCGTAGATGTTGCCAGCATGACAGAAATCAAGATGTTCCATCCGACCTATACTTACATCAAGAAGACGGTTCGTAATTTTGACGCTGTTCCTCTCTTAGTGGATATCTTCAAAGACGGAAAATTGATTTACAACCTGCCTAGCTTGACTGAGATTCAGGATTATGCTCGTAAGGAATTTGACAAGCTTTGGGATGAGTATAAGCGTGTGCTCAATCCGCAGCACTATCCAGTGGATTTGGCGCGTGATGTATGGCAAGACAAGATGGACTTGATTGATAAGATGCGTAAGGAAGCCCTTGGTGAAGGAGAAGAAGAATGAGTTTGCAAGAAACGATTATCCAAGAGCTGGGTGTCAAACCGGTGATTGATGCCCAGGAAGAAATCCGTCGTTCTATTGATTTTTTAAAAAGATATCTGAAAAAACATCCCTTCCTAAAAACTTTTGTACTAGGGATTTCTGGGGGTCAGGACTCAACCTTGGCAGGTCGATTGGCCCAATTAGCTATGGAAGAACTGCGAGCAGAAACAGGAGATGACAGCTACAAATTTATCGCTGTCCGCTTGCCATACGGAGTGCAAGCTGATGAAGCAGATGCCCAAAAGGCTCTTGCTTTTATCCAGCCAGATATTAGCTTGGTGGTCAATATCAAGGAATCAGCTGATTCCATGACAGCTGCAGTTGAAGCGACAGGTAGTCCTGTTTCAGATTTCAACAAGGGCAATATCAAGGCTCGCTGCCGTATGATTGCTCAGTATGCCCTTGCGGGTGTCCATAGTGGAGCAGTAATTGGAACAGATCATGCTGCGGAAAATATCACAGGCTTTTTTACCAAGTTTGGTGACGGTGGTGCGGATATTCTCCCTCTTTACCGCCTCAATAAGCGTCAAGGAAAACAACTCTTGAAGGAACTTGGTGCAGACCCAGCCCTTTATGAAAAAATCCCAACAGCAGACCTAGAAGAAGATAAACCAGGTCTAGCTGATGAAGTAGCCCTCGGAGTCACTTATGAAGAGATTGATGACTACCTAGAAGGAAAAACAATCAGCCCAGAAGCTCAAACAAGAATCGAAAACTGGTGGCACAAAGGCCAACACAAACGCCACCTACCCATCACCGTATTCGATGACTTTTGGGAGTAAAAAGGTCCGGGGGACCTTTTTACCCTGAGCCTAGAAATGAGAAAGCGATGAAGGTCCGGGGGACCTTTTTAGCTTCTTGCCCTGAAACTCGAGAGCAAGAATAACCTCCAGTGGAGGTTTTCAGCCTCTCGCCTTGAAATAAGAAAGTGAGAGAAGGTCCGGGGGGGCCTTTTTAGCCCGAGTCTAAAAATAGAAAAACGAGGAAGGTTCGGTAACTCACCGAGTTCGATTTTGTCGTTTCACCCCCGCAACGATGACTAGGTTTGAAAAAGCTTGCTAGAGCGTATTTCAAACCAGACAGCGACTGCGTCAAGGAACTAGATGAAAAACTTGTTTTTTAGTTGTTACTGAGTTTAGTCTTTTTACCCTGAGCATGGAAACAGGTAAGCGAAGAAGGTCCGAGAAACCTTTTTAGCTTATTACCTTGAAATTCAAAAGCAAAGCAAATATAAATGGAGATTGGACATAGAATCATCTATCAGAAAGCGAGGTAGTTTCGTGAAATCTATCGGTACACAAACATTACAGACAGAACGTTTGATTTTAAGAAGATTTGTGGAAAGTGATGCAGAAGCCATGTTTCAGAATTGGGCTTCATCCGCTGAGAATCTGACCTATGTCACTTGGGATCCCCATTCTGATGTCGATGTGACTCGAAATTCCATTCGTAATTGGGTTGCCTCTTATACAAATCCCAACTATTACAAATGGGCCATTTGTCTCAAAGAAAAGCCAGAGCAGGTGATAGGAGATATCAGCATCGTTGCAATAGATGAGAACGATTCTTCTTGTGAAATTGGTTATGTGTTAGGCAAGAAATACTGGGGTCATGGTATAATGACGGAGGCCTTGAAAGCTGTCTTGGATTTCTGTTTTACTCAAGCAGGTTTTCAAGATGTCAGAGCACGATATGCTAGTCTCAATCCAGTTTCAGGTCGTGTCATGGAGAAGGCTGGAATGTCCTATCTAAAGACTATTACCAATGGTGTAGAGAGAAAAGGCTATCTTGCGGACCTTATTTATTATCAGATAAGTATGGAAGACTAGTGAAGTTTCTTTTCAGTTTCCATCAAAGTCAGACCTTGTCTGGCTTTTTTTGAACCATTTTTTACATAACCTGATTAAATTCCTATTTTTCCCTATCATTGTCCCTGTTTTTTCTGGAGTTTTAGGGCTATAATAGTCCTATCAAATCAAAGAATGGAGGAAGGCAATGGATAATATAATCTTTTTAATCAGTGTTTTTCTTGCTGGAATTCTTTCCTTCTTTTCTCCTTGTATTTTACCCTTGTTACCGGTCTATGCAGGGGTCTTGTTGGATGATAAAGATGGTGCTCATATTTCTAGTGGCAAATTTTCAATCTCAGTTGTTAGTTTATTGCGAACTCTAGTTTTTATAATAGGGATTTCCTTTGTTTTTATCTTACTAGGCTATGGAGCTGGTTTTTTAGGCAATTTGCTGTATGCTTCTTGGTTTCAGTATGTGACGGGTGCGGTTATCATTCTCTTGGGATTACACCAGATGGAAGTCTTACATTTGAAGGGGCTCTACAAGGAAAGAAGGCTACAATTAAAGAGACAGGAGCAAAAGGGTAAGGGCTATAGTCAGGCATTTTTACTGGGGTTGACCTTTAGTTTTGCTTGGACACCTTGTGTGGGGCCGGTTCTGGGTTCTGTTTTGGTCTTGGCAGCTTCAGGTGGCTCAGGTACTTGGCAGGGAGCTGCTCTCATGTTGATTTACACGCTGGGTTTGGCGCTACCATTTTTGGTTCTAGCTCTAGCCTCCAGCTATGTTTTGAAACATTTTCGAAAACTCCATCCTTATCTAGGAACCCTCAAAAAAGTGGGTGGTTTCCTCATAATCGTAATGGGAATTTTGGTGCTTTTGGGAAATACGTCTATTTTGACTACATTATTTGAATAGAGAGGAAGAAGAAATGAAAAAATGGCAAACATGTCTCCTTGGAGTCGGCTCAATTTGTTGCTTGGCAGCCTGTTCGGCTAAAAACATGCCAGACGAATCTACTATGAAGGAGCAAACCAAAACAGAACAAGTCAGTGCGCAAACTGCTACTAAAGGTCAGGCGGTTGCTGATTTCGAACTGACGGGAGTAGATGGCAAGACCTACCGCTTGTCTGATTACAAGGGCAAGAAAGTCTATATCAAATTCTGGGCTTCTTGGTGTTCTATCTGTCTAGCTAGTCTTCCAGATACGGATGAAATCGCTAAAGATGCTGGTGATGATTATGTAGTTTTGACAGTGGTATCTCCTGGACACAAGGGAGAACAAGCAGAATCGGACTTTAAGAACTGGTACAAGGGCTTGGATTATAAAAATTTCCCAGTCCTAATTGACCCATCAGGCAAACTATTGGAAAGTTATGGTGTTCGTTCTTACCCAACTCAAGCCTTTATAGACAAGGAAGGTAAGCTGGTCAAAACGCAACCAGGTTTTATAGATAAGGATATGATTTTAAAGACATTGAAAGAAATGGGGTAGAGAAAGGTCATGAATGATAAAGTAAAATTGTTTGTCTTGGCAGGAATCTTTTTCCTAGCCATAACCGGTTTCTATTTTCTATTGATGCGAAATGCAGGGCAGACAGATAGCTCGCAAATTGAGAAAGCATCAGTTAGCCAAGGAGGAAAAACAGTGAAAAAAACAGAAATTAGTAAAGACGCAGATTTGCATGAAATTTATCTAGCTGGAGGATGTTTCTGGGGAGTGGAGGAATACTTCTCACGCGTTCCCGGAGTAACGGATGCTGTTTCAGGCTATGCAAATGGTAGAGGGGAAACAACCAAGTACGAATTGATTAACCAAACAGGTCATGCGGAGACTGTTCATGTCACCTATGATGCCAAGCAAATTTCCCTCAAGGAAATCCTGCTTCATTATTTCCGCATTATCAATCCAACCAGCAAAAATAAACAAGGGAATGATGTGGGAACCCAGTACCGTACTGGTGTTTATTACACAGATGACAAGGATTTAGAGGTAATCAACCAAGTCTTTGATGAGGTGGCTAAGAAATACGACCAACCTCTAGCAGTTGAAAAGGAAACCTTGAAGAATTTTGTAGTGGCAGAGGATTACCACCAAGACTACCTCAAGAAAAATCCAAATGGCTACTGCCATATCAATGTCAATCAGGCGGCTTATCCTGTCATTGATGCCAGCAAATATCCCAAACCAAGTGATGAGGAATTGAAAAAGGCCCTGTCACCTGAGGAGTATGCAGTCACCCAGAAAAATCAAACAGAACGAGCTTTTTCAAACCGCTATTGGGATAAATTTGAATCTGGTATCTATGTGGATGTGGCAACTGGCGAACCCCTCTTTTCATCAAAGGATAAGTTTGAGTCTGGTTGTGGCTGGCCTAGTTTTACCCAACCCATCAGTCCAGATGTTGCTACCTACAAGGAAGATAAGTCTTACAATATGACACGCATGGAAGTGCGGAGCCGAGTTGGAGATTCTCACCTTGGCCATGTCTTTACGGACGGCCCACAGGACAAGGGTGGCTTGCGCTACTGTATTAATAGTCTCTCTATCCGCTTTATTCCCAAAGACCAAATGGAAGAAAAAGGCTACGCTTATTTACTAGATTATGTCGATTAAGAGGGCTTTCCTAAGCAGTTAGGGGAGAATTTTGCTATACTGATACTAGTAAGTGACAAAGGAGAGAAGCATGACCTACACAATCTTAATCGTAGAAGATGAATATCTGGTAAGACAAGGTTTGACCAAGCTGGTCAATGTAGCAGCCTACGATATGGAAATCATCGGTCAGGCTGAAAATGGAAGGCAGGCTTGGGAATTGATTCAAAAGCAGGTGCCAGATATCATTTTAACTGATATCAACATGCCTCAGCTAAATGGCATCCAGTTGGCCAGTCTGGTCCGAGAAACCTATCCTCAGGTTCATTTGGTCTTTTTAACAGGCTACGATGATTTTGATTATGCTTTGTCTGCTGTCAAACTAGGTGTGGATGACTACCTGCTCAAGCCCTTTTCTCGTCAGGATATTGAGGAAATGTTGGGGAAAATCAAGCAAAAGTTGGATAAGGAAGAAAAGGAAGAGCAATTACAAGATTTATTGTTCGATAAGTTTGAGGGAAATATGGCCCAGAAAATCCAGTCCCATCTGGCTGATAGCCAATTTAGTTTAAAGTCTTTGGCCAATGACTTGGGCTTTAGTCCGACTTATCTGAGTTTTTTGATTAAGAAAGAGTTGGGCCTACCTTTTCAGGATTATTTGGTGCGAGAACGTGTCAAACAGGCCAAGCTCTTGCTTTTAACTACGGATCTGAAAATTTACGAGATTGCAGAGAAGGTTGGTTTTGAAGATATGAACTACTTTACCCAACGTTTTAAACAGATTGCAGGTGTGACACCTCGTCAGTTTAAGAAGGGGGAAGGTCGATGAAGCGTTCTTCACTCCTAGTTAGAATGGTTATTTCTATCTTTCTGGTCTTTCTCATTCTCCTAGCTCTGGTTGGGACTTTCTACTATCAATCTAGTTCTTCAGCCATTGAGGCTACCATTGAAGGCAATAGCCAAACGACTATCAGCCAGACTAGTCACTTTATCCATTCTTATATCAAAAAATTAGAAACCACCTCGACTAGCTTGACCCAGCAGGCGGACGTCCTAGCTTATGCTGAGAATCCCAGTCAAGACAAGGTCAAGGGAATCCGAAATCTGTTTTTGACTATCTTGAAGGCAGACCAGGACTTGAAAACTGTTGTTCTGGTCACCAAATCCGGTCAGGTCATTTCTACAGATGATAGTGTGCAGATGAAAACCTCCTCTGATATGATGGCTGAGGATTGGTACCAAAAGGCTATTCATCAGGGGGCTAAGCCCGTTTTGACACCAGCTCGTAAATCAGATAGTCAGTGGGTCATTTCTGTCACTCAGGAACTTCTTGATGCAAAGGGAGCTAATCTGGGCGTTCTTCGTTTGGATATTTCTTACGAAACTCTGGAAGCCTATCTTAACCAACTCCAGTTGGGTCAGCAGGGCTTTGCCTTTATCATCAATGAAAACCATGAATTTGTTTATCATCCTCAACACACAGTTTATAGTTCGTCTAGCGAAATGGAGGCCATGAACCCCTATATTGAGACAGGGCAGGGTTATACTCCAGACCACCAATCCTATGTCAGTCAAGAAAAGATTGCTGGAACTGATTGGACGGTGCTGGGCGTGTCTTCACTGGAGAAGCTAGACAAGGTTCGGAGTCAACTCATGTGGACCTTGCTTGGTGCTAGTGTCACCTCTCTTCTTGCCTGTCTCTTCTTGGTGTGGTTCAGTCTTAAACGCTGGATTGCCCCTTTGAAGGACTTGAGAGAAACTATGCTGGAAATTGCTTCTGGTAATCAGAATCTTCGTGCCAAGGAAGCGGGTGCTTATGAACTGAGAGAGGTGACTCGCCAGTTCAATGCCATGTTGGATCAGATTGATCAGTTGATGATAGATATTCGCAGGCAGGAGGAAACGACCCGTCAGTACCAACTTCAAGCTTTATCAAGCCAGATTAACCCCCATTTCCTCTATAATACCTTGGATACCATCATCTGGATGGCTGAATTTCAGGATAGTCAGCGAGTGGTTCAGGTGACCAAGTCCTTGGCAACTTATTTCCGCTTGGCTCTAAATCAGGGTAAGGATTTGATTTGTCTCTCTGACGAAATCAATCATGTCCGCCAGTATCTCTTTATCCAGAAACAACGCTATGGCGATAAGCTGGAATACGAAATTGCTGAAAATCCTGCCTTTGATAATCTAGTCTTGCCCAAGTTGGTGTTACAACCCTTGGTAGAAAATGCTCTTTACCATGGCATCAAGGAAAAAGAAGGTCAGGGTCATATTAAAGTTTCTGTTCAGAAACAGGATTCAGGACTAGTCATCCGCATTGAGGATGATGGGGTTGGTTTCCAAGATGCTAGCGATAGTAGTCAAAGTCAACTCAAACGTGGAGGAGTTGGTCTGCCAAATGTTGACCAGCGTCTTAAACTTCATTTTGGAGAAGATTATCAGATGAAGATTGATTCTGCACCTTGCAAAGGAACGACGGTTGAAATATACATAAATAGAATAGAAACTAGCTAACTCCCAGTCAATTCTGGGAGTTTTATGCGTAATTGGGCAAGCTTTCTAGGTTGTCTATCTTGCTAAAAATAAGAAAAAACGATATGATAGATAGTGACAAAAGAGGTATCAAGTATGAAGGAAAAAGACATTCAAAGAGAAACAAGCCAGATTGTAGAAGATGTGTTAGAAAAGGCCAATTTGAAGCAAGGATCTATCTTTGTTTTGGGTCTTTCTTCTAGTGAAGTGATAGGTGGTCAGATTGGTAAGGAATCCAGCCAAGAAATTGGGGAAATCATTGTGAAGACCATCCTAGATATCCTAGAGGAAAAAGGAATTCATCTAGCTGTTCAAGGTTGTGAACATGTCAATCGGGCCCTCGTTGTTGAACGTCAGGTTGCAGAGCAGTTTGGTCTGGAAATCGTTAGTGTCCTTCCTACCCTTCATGCAGGAGGTTCAGGTCAGTTGGCAGCCTTCAAGTTTATGCAAGATCCAGTTGAGGTTGAATTTATCAAGGCTCATGCTGGATTGGATATCGGAGACACTGCAATTGGCATGCATGTCAAGCATGTTCAGGTTCCGATTCGCCCTCTTTTGAGAGAAATTGGGCATGCCCATGTAACGGCTCTTGCTAGTCGTCCAAAATTAATTGGAGGTGCGCGTGCGCACTATCCGCAAGATTCTATTAGAAAGTCATAAGAATGAGAAAAACAAAACAACAACTTGAAAAAATTACTAAATATTCCATTCGCAAGTTAACTGTTGGGGTTGGTCCTGTAGCCATCGGGGCCTTCCTTTTTGGTGCAAGTGCCCTTTCAGTAGATAAGGTACAAGCCAATGAAGTTGGTGGAGCTCATAGCGTTCATTACCGTTATTTGGCGGAGCAGGAATTGACCGAGTCTGAAAAAGCCTTAATTCACCATGAAGTCCCTTCGGAGTTTCAAGAGGATGATATTATCTATGCAGTGTATCGAAAGAAAGCTAGTACCTACCAAGAACTTCCTTATACAGGGAGTAAAGAATTAGCCTTGGCTGGTATAGGGTTGGCTACGGCTTCTTTGGCTGTTTTATTAATCTCTAAAAAACATCGTGGTAAGGTGCTTGGTGTCTTATTAATTAGTTCGATTGGTGCAAGCAACTTTGTTCCTTTCACCACATTTGCGTTTGAAAATAAAGAATTGCTTTCTTATAACCAAACTATTTCGGCTTCTACACATGAAGGTTTGGCTGAAGGGATTATCCACATTGATGGCTATGAATACATTGGATACTTCAAGGAAGCAGAACTCCATCCATCAAGGCCAGCTTCAGCTGAGAAGCCTCAGTTGCCAGTAGAAAAGCAAAGTGCAAATGAAATTGATAAGACAGAAGTAGTTCAAGAAAAACCAGTTTCTGAGAAACCTCAGTCAAGACTGGAAGAGAGCTTGGTAGATATTCCTTTTGAAACAGTCACAAGCCCAGATACCAATCTAGCAGAAGGACAGACTCGTATCGTCACAGCTGGAGTAAATGGTCAGCGTCGCATTGTAACCAAAGTATCGATGGTTAATGGTCAAGAAGTTAGAGAAGTCATCGAAGACCAAGTGGTTCAAAATCCTGTTTCGCAAGTCATTGCAGTCGGAACTAAGAAAGAAGAGCAACCTGCCCCAACTCCAGTACCACAAGCTGAACCAACTCATCAAGTAGCTAAAGGGACGCAAGAGGAAGGTAAAACTGGCCAAGCCTTAACACAACCTGAATTGCCAGAGGCTCCAGTAGAAGCAAAAGGGACTCAAGAACTAGGTAAAGAGGGCCAAGCTCTAACACAGCCAGAATTGCCAGAAGCTCCAGCTGAAGCAAAAGGTACCCAAGAGGAAGGCAAAGAAGGTCAAGCTTTAACACAGCCAGAATTGCCAGAGGCTCCAGTTGAAGCAAAAGGTACACAAGAGGAAGGTAAAACTGGCCAAGCCCTTGTACAAGAACAGTTACCTGAGTACAAAGTAACTGAGGGAACCCTTGTTGAAACATCGACTACAGACTTAGACTACAAAACTGAAACTACTGAGGACCCAACCAAGTACACGGACGAAGAAACTGTCGTACGAAATGGTGAAAAAGGTAGTCAAGTTACTAAAACAACTTATAAAACAGTTGAAGGTGTTAAAACGGACCAGGTTCTTTCAACTAGCACAGAAGTTACCAAGGAACCTGTAAACCAACAGGTAAGTCGTGGGACAAAACCAATTGAAGGAACTCTTGTAGAAGAAAGTCTTGAAAAGATTCCATTTAAGGAAGTTGTTAAAGAAGATGACCAACTGAAAAAAGGCTTAGAAGTTGTAGCTCAAGAAGGTAAAGAAGGTCAGAAAAAAATCACCAAGACCTTTAACACCATCAAAGGAGTTAAAACAGAAGACGCTCCAAAAGTTACAGAGGAAATCATTGAAGCACCTCAAGACAAGATTTTGAAACGTGGTACCAAGACTTTTGAAAAACCAGTATTGACTATCACGGCAGTTGAACCTAAGGATTTGAAGCGTACTTCAGATGTTAAGTACAGTCTAGAAAATCCAAGTAAGGCAGCCATTAAATCTATCACCCTAACTCTGAAAAAAGGTGACGAGATTGTGAAAACCTTAAATATTTCACCAGACGACCTGACAACTACCTTGACGGATTTGCAGTACTACAAGGATTATAAACTTGAAACTAAGATGGTTTATGACCGTGGTGAGGGTGATGAGGAAGAAGTTCTGAAAGAAGAACCGCTGAGAATTGACCTCAAAAAAGTTGAGATCAAAAACATTAAAGAAACAAGCTTAATGAGTGTAGATGCTGACGGTAATGAAACAGATACTAGTTTACTGACAGAAAAACCAGCTGATGTTGCTCCATTATATTTACGTGTAACCACTCATGACAATAAAATAACAAGACTTGCCGTTGACAAGATTGAAGAAGTAGAAAAAGACGGAAAAACTTTATACAAAGTAACTGCCAAAGCGCCTGATTTGGTTCAGCATACAGATTCTTCGAAATTAGCTAACGAGTATGTTTATTATATAGCTAAACCAAAACCAAAAGTGGATAATGTTTACTATGATTTCGCTGAATTGGTTGAAGCTATTCAAAATAACCCAGAAGGTGAATATAAAATTGGACAAAGCTTAAATGCTACTAATATTAAACCAAATGGAAAATCTTATATTACTAAGAAATTTAAAGGTACGTTAACTAGTACTGATGGGAATAGGTTTGCTATTCATAACTTAAGCAATCCATTATTTGATGTTATTGAAAATTCTACAATTAAAGATTTAATTTTCTCTAACGTGAATATAAATAAACCAGGTACGGATCAAATAGCGACACTTGCAAAAGATGCTACAAATACGACAATTGAAAATGTTAAAATTACGGGTAGTATTGTTGGTGGTAATGATGTAGCTGGAGTTGTTAATAATTTAAATAATGGAAGCAAAATGAAAAATGTTTCTGTTATCGGAAAACTTCGCACAGAAGGTAAAAAAGGTTGGAGTATTTCTGGTTTAGTTAACAACCAAAGAAAAGCAAATATTGAAAAAGTTTATACAGATGTAGAAATCACTGGTGAAAGAGCTCGTGGTTCAGCTTTAGTTTCAACACTTGATAGGGGTATGGACCCAATGGATGTAAGAGCTAACGGACATATTAAAAAAGCTGTAGCAAAAGGGTCAATTAACTTGAAAAACAATGTAGAGACAGGTGGAGTTATTACTAAAAACTGGCCATACGGATTTTTAGAAGATGTTATTAGTTATGTAAAAGTAACTAACGCTGAAAAACTTTATGGTTCAGGTGATATTGGAGATGATGACTTTGGGTTCCCTTATTTAAGTAGAGTTGTCAGCGTAGCTGGGGAAGCTACTGGTAATGTGACAAGAAAAAATGCGGACAAACTTAAAGAAATCTCTAAAGAAGAAGCTGATAAAAGATTAGAAAGTTTCGATATTACATCTAAAGATTTTGAAGCTCCGAGATTATTAGTAGATAAATTAAATAACAATCGTCCAAAAGAAGACACGTATAAAGATACTGAAGATTACAATGTGGAGCGTGAACTTGCTTACCGTAATATTGAAAAACTTCAGCCATTCTACAATAAAGAATGGATTATCAATCAAGGAAATAAAATTCCTGCTGGTTCTAAATTATTAACGACTGAAGTATTATCTGTAACTGGTATGAAAGATGGTCAATTCGTGACTGACTTATCAAGTGTTGATAAAATAATGATTCATTACGCTGATGGTACTAAAGAAGAAATGACGGTTGCTTCTAAGGATTCAAACGTAGCACAAGTTCGTGAATATAGTATTACAGGTCTAGATGGCATTGTTTACACACCAAATATGGTGGATAAGAATCGTGACAAACTAATTGCTGATGTGAAAGAAAAATTAGCAAGTGTCGAATTGATTTCACCTGAAGTGCGTGCATTAATGGACAAACGTAACAAACCAGCTGAGAATAGTGACAATCATAAGAACAATTACATTCGTAACTTGTTCCTTGAAGAAAGCTTTGAAGAAGTTCGAGGAAACCTTGATAAACTTGTGAAAGCTTTAGTTGAGAATGAAGACCACCAATTAAATGGTGACGAAGCTGCAATGAAAGCTCTTGTTAAGAAAGTAGACGAAAACAAAGCGAAAATTATGATGGGTCTTACTTATCTAAATCGTTACTATGGATTTAAATACGACGAAAAATCAATGAAAGATCTTATGATGTTCAAACCTGACTTCTATGGTAAGAATGTAAATATCTTAGATTTCTTGATTAAGATCGGTTCTAGAGAAAATAACATTAAAGGTAACAGAACATTAGAAGCTTATCGAGAAACGATCGGTGGAACGATTGGTATTGGTGAGTTGAACGGTTTATTAAACTATAATATGCGTTTATTCACAAACGAAACTGATATTAACACCTGGTATAAGAAAGCTGTTTCACATACAAACTATGTCGTTGAGAAACAATCATCAAATCCATTGTTTGCGGACAAGAAATATCGTTTATATGAAAACTTAAACAATGGCGAACATAGCAAATATATCTTGCCACTTCTGACTACAAAGAAAGCTCATATGTTCTTGATTTCAACATACAATACACTAGCATTTAGTGCGTTTGAGAAATATGGTAAGAATACAGAAGCTGAACGTGAAGCATTCAAGAAAGAAATTGACTTACGTGCACAAGAACAAATCAACTACTTAGACTTCTGGTCTCGCTTGGCGGCTGATAATGTACGTAATCAGTTGTTGAAATCTGAAAACATGGTTCCATCGGCTATCTGGGATAACCATGGTGCGCCAGGTGGATGGGTTGATAGAATGGGTCATACGAAGAACGGTGATTATGCTCCAATTCGTGAGTTCTATGGTCCAACTGGTAAATGGCATGGTGATAATGGTATGGGTGCGTATGCGTATATCTTTGATAGACCTCAAAACTCAGAAGCCGTGTACTATATCTGGTCAAGTATGATTAGTGATTTTGGTACATCAGCCTTTACTCATGAAACAACGCATATCAATGACCGTATGGCTTATTTAGGTGGTTGGGGACATCGTGAAGGTACAGACGTTGAAGCCTTTGCTCAAGGAATGTTACAATCTCCAGCTGTATCAAGTTCGAATGGTGACTACGGTGCACTAGGTCTTAACATGGCTTATAAACGTGAAAACGATGGTAAACAATGGTACAACTATGATCCAAATAAATTAGATAGTAGAGAAGCTATCGACCATTACATGAAAAACTATAATGAAGCGCTCATGATGCTCGACCATTTAGAAGCGGATGCCGTTATCGCGAAGAATGATGGTGACAACAACAAGTGGTTCAAGAAGATGGACAAAAAATGGCGTGAGAAAGCTGATAGAAATGGTTTAGTTGGACAACCACACCAATGGGATTTACTTCGTGACCTAAATGACGCGGAGAACAAGAAGAAATTGACAAGCATTGATGACCTTGTAGATGGTAATTACGTGACTAAGCATAATATGCCTGGTAATAAATATTATCGTGCTGAAGGTTTTGATACGGCATATCAAACTGTAAGTATGATGGCTGGAATTTACGGTGGTAATACAAGTCAAAGTGCTGTAGGTTCTATCTCGTTCAAACATAATACATTCCGTATGTGGGGTTACTTCGGATATGTCAATGGATTTGTCGGATATGCTTCAAACAAGTATAAACAAGAATCTAAAGCAGCTGGTAGACCGGGTCTTGGTGATGACTTTATCATTGAGAAAGTGTCTGGTGGTAAATTCCACACACTAGAAGAGTGGAAGAAAGAATGGTTCAAGGAAGTCAAAGCTAAAGGAGAAAAAGGATTTGTCGAAATTGAAATCGACGGACAGAAAATTTCAACTTATGCAGGACTCCAAGAATTGTTCAACAAAGCTGTTGAAAATGACCTTAAAGCGGGTAATTCAAACCAAACAGTTGCACTCAAAGAAAAAGTTTACAAACAACTCTTGCAGAAATCAGATGGATTTGCTGGTGATTTATTCACTAAAGCATAATCAAGAGTAATTTAATAGCCAGAAAATGATAAAAAGGTAGATCAGTTTTATCTGAATCTGCCTTTTTATGCTATACTTAAGGTATGCATAGAAAAACAGTGATTGATTTTAGGGCTTTGGGGGAGAGATACACCTTTACCCAGCCGATTAAAGAGTTGAAAACGAGAAATGTAGCAGAAGTGGCAGATTTGCTGGCACAAGTGGAAAGTTACCAAGAGCAAGGCTATTATGTGGTGGGCTATGTCAGCTATGAGGCTGCACCTGCTTTTGAGGAGAAATTGGCAGTTCATAAAGCTCCTTTACTGGACGAGTATTTGCTTTACTTTACTGTTCACGATAAGGTGGAGACCTCCCCTATTCCTCTGACTTATGATGAGGTTGATTTGCCTTCAAATTGGCAGGAAGTGACGTCCTCAGAGGATTATGAAAAGGCGATTGCTCAGATTCACCATCATTTGCGGCAGGGTGACACCTATCAGGTCAACTATACTATCCAACTCAAACAGGACTTGAGTGCCGATCCTTTTGCCATTTACAATCGTATGGTGGTAGAGCAGGAGGCGGGCTACAATGCCTATGTTGAACATGATGAAATGGCAGTGATTTCCATGAGTCCAGAACTCTTTTTTGAGCAAAATAACCGTGAGTTGACAACGCGACCAATGAAGGGAACGACTCAGCGTGGGGTAACTGACCATGAAGACTTAGAGCAGTCTAGTTGGTTGGAGCAGGATCCTAAAAATCGCTCTGAAAATATGATGATTGTGGACCTCTTGCGCAATGATATGAATCGTATTTCTGAAGTGGGCAGTGAGCATGTGGAGCGTCTGTGTCAGGTAGAGCAGTATTCAACTGTTTGGCAGATGACTTCGACCATCAAGAGTCGGTTGCGACCAGATGTGGACTTGGTTACCATTTTTCGCTCTCTCTTTCCTTGTGGATCCATCACAGGAGCTCCTAAGATAGCGACTATGGAAATTATTAAGGAGTTGGAACCACAACCGCGTGGAGTCTACTGTGGAACGATTGGTCTCTTGCTTCCAAATGGACGACGGATTTTTAATGTTGCTATCCGGACTATTCAACTGTATCAAGGGAAAGCCATCTATGGAGTTGGCGGAGGCATTACTTGGGATAGCACTTGGGAGTCTGAATACCGCGAGGTTCATCAAAAGGCAGCTGTTCTCTATCGTAAACAAGCTCGTTTCAAACTGATTACTACAGGGAAAATCAGCCAGAAGAACTTGTTGTTTGAAGAACAACATCTGGAAAGACTGAGAATAGCTAGTCGGTATTTTGCTTTTCCTTTTGACCCAGAAATTTTGAGACAAAAGATTGAAGCAGAGTGTCAGGCTTGTGATGCTAATCAAGATTACCGCTTGCGAATTTCTCTCAACAAGTCTGGAGAGATAGAAGTCGATCGTCAAGTATTGGAACCTCTCAGTCCGACCTTCTGCAAAGCCAAAATTTGCCTTCAGGGAGCAGATTTGAATCAATCCTTTACCTACTTTAAAACTACTTACAGACCACACTTAAGTCTAGGTAAACAGGAAATCATTTACTATAATACAAGAGGAGAATTGCTTGAAACCTCTATCGGAAATTTGGTTCTGAAAATCGCTGGGAAACTCTACACACCGCCTATCCGACTTGGAATCTTGCCAGGAATTTATCGTCAGCACTTGCTGGAAACAGGACAGGTAGAAGAGAAAGTCTTGACTTTAAAAGACTTAGCCCGAGCAGAAGCTATTTACGGCTGTAATGCAGTTAGAGGTTTGTATGAGTTGCAAGTGATAGGATTGTGAGTTTTAACTATTAATAGTTTTCAATATATATTAAAATATATTGGTGTTAACTTTTGATGATCTATCATGTTTATGCTATAATGTAACCGTAAACAATAAACATTTAAAGGAGATTTTTGATGATGAAGTCAAAAACAGTTTTAGTGACAAGCTTAGCAGTTGCAACATTAGGTTTGGTCTCTCTTGTAGATACAAAAGGAGTTCTACCTTTTTCAGCGCAAACGGTGCAGGCTGACACCCAGACGATTAATCCATCTGCAAAATACTATATTCTTGTTCCGAAGGATGCAGAAATATTTAAAACTTGGAGAGGTACTGTCAATATTCCCATTATTGATGCTACAAAAACTACTCCAGAATTATCTTATTTCAAAGAAAATCATCGCAACTATATAGCTAATGAGAATAAGTCTGGTGCCAATTACATAGAGTGGAAAGGAACAGTAGAAGAGTTTAAAGAGGCCATTAAGAAGCTGACTGATAAAAAATCTACTACTGTAACACCAAAAAAGGATGAAAAGCCAACACCAACACCAAAACCAGATGAGAAGCCAACACCAAAACCTACAGTTCAGTCTGGTTGGGTAGGTTCATCCTATTATCAAGATGGTAAAAAAGTCACTAGTAAGTGGATTTTTGATAAAAAATATAATTCATTCTTCTATCTAGATGCATCAGGAAATTATGTTCAAAACGCTTGGGTAGGTAACTACTATCTCAAATCAGGCGGATACATGGCTAAAAGTGAGTGGATTTATGATAAGAACTATGGTTCATACTACTATCTAACATCAGAAGGCAGCTACGCTCGTAATACTTGGGTGGGTAATTACTACCTTAAATCAAATGGTAAGATGGCCAAAGGTGAGTGGGTCTATGATAAGAACTACGGTTCATATTACTATCTAACATCAGAAGGTAGCTACGCTCGTAACACTTGGTCAGGCAATTATTATTTGAAGTCAAATGGTAAGATGGCTAAAGGTGAATGGATTTATGATAAAAACTATGGTTCATATTACTATCTAACATCAGAAGGTAGCTATGCTCGCAATGCGTGGTCAGGCAATTATTATTTGAAGTCAAATGGTAAGATGGCTAAGAGTGAGTGGGTTTACGATAAGAACTATGGTTCATATTACTATCTAACATCAGAAGGTAGCTATGCTCGTAATACTTGGGTAGGGAATTACTACCTCAAATCAAACGGTAAGATGGCTAAAAGTGAATGGGTTGATGGAGGTCGTTACTATGTAGGAGCTAATGGATTATGGGAAACCAAAGCATCAACCAATAGTGAATATTCTGCTGCTTTAGAAAAGGCAAAGAGTTATAACTCGTGGGCAAATATGTCTAAAAAACGCTTATATAAGCAATTAACTTCAAAATATGGAGAAAAATTTCAAAGTGATGCTGCACAATATGCCATCGATCATTTGAATGCAGATTATAAATCAAACGCCTTAGCTAAAGCAAAGAATTATCGAAAATGGTTTAAGGATTCGAAGTCAGCAATTTATAAGCAACTAGTTTCGCCTTATGGTGAAGAATTTACAGAAGAAGAAGCTAATTATGCAATTCAACATCTTGACGACTAATCATTTTAAATAAGTATTTTTACTTCAATTATCAAGTCAAGTACAACAAAGTTGTTCCTCTGATTAAGAGAGTATCTTTCAAGCTGTTTGAGTGAGCTCAAACAGCTTTTTTGCCGACTATAGCCAAGTTCAAAATAGAAGGTTCTTCTATTGTCTTTCCACCCAGAACAGAATGGATTTTCCAATTTCAAAAAGGTGTTGGAGTTTATAGGTGTGAACAAAGGCATCTATCCTATGTCCCGTTGGTTTCTCCCCAGTCTATGAGCAAACTCAGCCGGTTTGAGTCCTACGTTTAAATAAGCTTCAATTTCTACTCGCTCAGCTTCAGATTAGTGCTTGTATAGTTATTATTTTAATGTAAAAAAGATTAAGGATATGATATACTATAAGTGTAAATCATAAGAAAAGGAGATTTTTATGAGAAAATCAAAAAAAATTTTGGTTACAAGTTTAGCAGCAACTACTTTTGCACTTGTTTCTCTTTCAGATACAATGGGGATGTTGCCTTTCTCATCTCAGAAAGTATCTGCTCAAGAAAAGGACGCATCTAAAAATGGTAAGATTGTAAAAGAGAATACAAAACCCGCACCAAAACCCGCACCAAAACCCGCACCAAAACCCGCACCAAAACCCGCACCAAAACCCGCGCCGAAGCCGGCACCAAAACCAGCGCCGAAGCCAGCATCAAAACCTGCGCCGAAGCCAGCACCAAAACCTGCGCCGAAGCCAGCACCAAAACCAGCGCCGAAGCCGGCACCAAAACTTGCGCCGAAGCCAGCATCAAAACCAGCGCCGAAGCCAGCACCAAAACCAGCGCCGAAGCCAGCACCAAAACCTGCGCCGAAGCCGACACCCAAACCCGCGCCGAAGCCAGCATCAAAACCAGCGCCGAAGCCGGCACCAAAACCTGCGCTGAAGCCGGCACCGAAACCAGCGCCGAAGCCAGCACCAAAACCTGCGCCGAAGCCAGCACCAAAACCCGCGCCGAAACCGGCACCAAAACCCGCGCCGAAGCCGGCACCAAAACCTGCGCTGAAGCCCGCACCGAAACCCGCGTCGAAGCCCGCACCAAAACCCACGCCGAAGCCGGCACCAAAACCGACTGAAAAAGCAAAAGAAACAACTCCTAAACAGGATAAATCAAAATCTAAAGTTCAGTCTGGCTGGGTAGGAAATTACTACGTCAAATCAGATGGAAAGAGAGCTAAAAATGAATGGGTAGATGGTGGTCGTTATTATGTTGATTCTGATGGAAAAAAGGTTAAAAGTGACTGGATTTATGATAAAAAGCATGGTTCCTATTATTATCTAACAGCAGAAGGAAGCTCTGCTCGCAATAAATGGATAGGAAATTCTTATCTCAAATCAGATGGGAAGATGGCCAAGAATGAATGGGTAGATGGCGGTCGTTACTATGTCGATTCTAAAGGTTATATGGTGAAGGATAAATGGGTAGATGGTGGCCGTTACTATGTAGGATACGATGGTGTGCGGCAACCAAAACCAGCAGATGGGAACCAGTACAATGCTGCTTTAGAAAAGGCAAAGAGTTATAATTCGTGGGCAAATATGTCAAAAAAAGCTCTCTATGAGCAATTAACGTGGCATGGTTTTTCAAGTTCAGCAGTGCAGTATGCCATCGATCACTTGAATGCAGATTATAAGGCAAATGCCTTAGCTAAAGCAAGAGAATATCGAAAATATAGTAATCTCTCAAAGACAGAAATTTATGAGAGGCTAACTTCTCCTTATTTTAGAAAATTTACCAAAGAAGAAGCCAACTATGCAATTCAAAAACTAGGGGATAAATAGTTATTAATTATTAGATGTAACTTTTTCATGCAAAGCTTTGCACAAATCTAATGATTTTGTTATACTATATCTGTAAGCATTTTCAATTAAAAAGGAGAAGACGATGAGTCAAAAGATTATTGGGATTGACCTTGGTGGAACATCTATCAAGTTCGCAATTTTAACTCAAGAGGGAGAAATCCAAGAAAAATGGTCTATCAAAACTAACATTTTGGATGAGGGAAGTCATATCGTTGATGATATGATTGAGTCTATTCAACATCGTTTGGACTTGCTTGGATTAGCAGCAACAGATTTCCAAGGTATTGGAATGGGATCACCAGGTGTGGTTGACCGTGAAAAAGGGACTGTTATTGGTGCCTACAACTTGAACTGGAAAACCCTTCAACCAATCAAAGAAAAGATTGAAAAAGCCTTGGGCATTCCATTCTTCATCGATAATGATGCCAACGTAGCGGCTCTTGGTGAACGTTGGATGGGTGCTGGTGATAACCAACCAGACGTTGTCTTTATGACACTTGGTACAGGTGTTGGTGGCGGTATTGTCGCAGAAGGCAAATTGCTTCACGGTGTGGCTGGTGCAGCAGGTGAGCTTGGCCACATCACTGTTGACTTTGACCAACCAATCGCATGTACTTGTGGTAAGAAAGGCTGCCTTGAGACAGTCGCTTCAGCAACAGGGATTGTCAATTTGACTCGTCGCTATGCGGATGAATACGAAGGCGATGCAGCCTTGAAACGCTTGATTGATAATGGAGAAGAAGTAACCGCTAAGACTGTTTTTGATTTGGCAAAAGAAGGAGACGATCTTGCTTTGATCGTTTACCGTAACTTTTCACGTTATTTGGGAATCGCTTGTGCCAACATCGGCTCAATCCTAAACCCATCAACAATCGTTATCGGTGGTGGTGTATCAGCTGCAGGAGAATTCCTTCTACAAGGTGTTCAAAAAGTCTACGATGAAAATACTTTCCCACAAGTGCGCACAACTACTAAACTAGCTCTTGCAACTCTAGGAAATGACGCTGGAGTTATCGGAGCAGCATCACTTGTATTGCAATAAAATAGAAAAAGGAGAAAATTGCTTTCCAGAAGCGAGTGATTTTCCTCCTTTCTTTTTTTATGCTATACTAGTTAGGAAATAAATGAGGTGAGAGTAAATGACAAAATCAGATACGATTTTTAAAGAGAATATTGAACGCATTCTAAAGGAAGGTGTTTTCTCAGAGCAAGCACGTCCCAAGTACAAGGATGGGACAGTTGCCAACTCTAAGTACGTAACGGGTGCCTTTGCAGAGTATGACTTGGCCAAGGGGGAATTCCCCATTACAACCTTGCGTCCCATTGCAATCAAATCAGCTATCAAAGAAGTTCTCTGGATCTACCAAGACCAGTCTAATAGCCTAGAAGTTCTCAATGACAAGTACAATGTTCACTACTGGAATGACTGGGAAGTGGGAAATACGGGAACCATTGGTGAGCGCTATGGTGCTGTTGTTAAGAAACACGACATTATCAATAAGCTTCTCAAGCAGTTGGAAGTCAACCCTTGGAACCGTCGCAATATCATTTCGCTCTGGGATTACCAAGCTTTCGAAGAAACAGAAGGACTACTCCCATGCGCCTTTCAGACCATGTTTGATGTCCGCCGTGTAGATGGAGAAATCTATCTGGATGCGACCTTGACCCAGCGTTCGAATGACATGTTGGTGGCCCACCACATCAATGCTATGCAGTACGTGGCTCTTCAAATGATGATTGCCAAGCATTTCGGCTGGAAGGTTGGGAAGTTCTTCTACTTCATCAACAATCTCCATATCTATGACAATCAATTTGAACAAGCTCAGGAATTGCTCCGTCGTGAGCCATCAAACTGCCAACCACGTTTGGTCTTGAATGTGCCAGATAAGACCAATTTTTTTGATATTAAAGCAGAGGACTTTGAGTTGGTGGATTATGACCCTGTCAAGCCACAGTTGAAGTTTGACCTAGCTATTTAAAAGAATAGAAAAAAGAAGTTGAGAATAATCCCAACTTCTTTTGTTTCTTAACGTGATACGCGGCGACGAGCTGCTTTTTTACGGTTTTCTTCGATGAAAGCTGCTTTTTGCTCCTCTGGTTCGATCACTTTCTTTTTAAATGCGTATACTGCACCTGCGACTGCAGCGACAGTTCCTGCGACACCTGTTACAAGACCTTTAGCGAATCCTTTAGCCATGAGTCTTCCTCCTTTATATTCTCAATCAGCCAGCCTCCTCAAGAGGTCACATTTTTCTGACTGACCTTTTTGTGTTATAATAATAGTAACGAAAAAATGGGAATTTTTCAAGGAAAAAAGATGAAAACAAAAATAATTGTGATCGTTGGACCGACTGCAGTTGGAAAAACGGCTCTCGCCATTGAAGTGGCCAAGCGTTTTAATGGCGAAGTTGTTAGTGGCGATAGCCAGCAAGTCTATCGAGGTCTGGATATAGGGACGGCTAAGGCTAGTCCAGAAGAGCAGGCAGCTGTTCCCCATCATTTAATCGATGTTAGAGAGGTAACCGAGTCTTACTCGGCTTTTGATTTTGTTTCAGAAGCTAAGATTGCCATTGAAGATATTCACAGTCGTGGCAAGCTGGCTATTATTGCTGGTGGGACTGGACTTTATATTCAGAGTTTACTAGAAGGCTATCATTTAGGTGGAGAGACTCCTCATGAGGAGATTTTGACCTATCGGGCTAGTTTGGAGCCTTATACAGATGAGGAATTAGCTCATCTTGTGGAGCAAGCAGGTCTTGAAATTCCCCAGTTTAATCGTCGTCGTGCTATGCGTGCCTTGGAAATTGCCCACTTTGGTCAGGATTTGGAAAATCAAGAGACCTTGTATGAACCATTGATTATCTGTTTGGATGATGAACGCAGTCAATTATATGATCGAATCAATCATCGAGTGGATTTGATGTTTGAGGCTGGGCTTTTGGATGAGGCCAAGTGGCTTTTTGACCATTACCCTGATGTGCAGGCTGCTAAAGGAATTGGATATAAGGAACTCTTTCCTTACTTCCGTGGAGAGCAGACCTTGGAGGAAGCCAGTGAGAGTCTCAAACAGGCGACTCGTCGTTTTGCCAAGCGTCAGTTGACCTGGTTCCGTAATCGCATGCAGGTCACCTTTTATCAGATTGGAGAAACTGGTGTGCAAGACCGCATTTTTAGCCAGATAGAGGAGTTTTTAGATGATTGAAACGGAGAAAAAAGAGGAGCGGGTTCTGCTCATTGGTGTGGAATTGCAGGGCATGGACAATTTTGACCTCTCCATGGAAGAATTGGCTAGTTTAGCGAAAACGGCAGGGGCAGTCGTTGTAGATAGCTACAGACAAAAACGTGAAAAATATGATTCCAAGACCTTCGTCGGCTCTGGTAAGTTGGAAGAAATTGCGCTCATGGTGGATGCAGAAGAAATTACCACTGTCATCGTCAACAATCGTTTAACTCCACGGCAAAATGTCAATCTAGAGGAAGTTCTGGGTGTTAAGGTCATTGACCGTATGCAGTTGATTTTGGATATCTTTGCCATGCGAGCTCGAAGCCATGAAGGGAAGCTCCAAGTCCACCTAGCCCAGCTCAAATATCTCTTGCCTCGCTTGGTTGGTCAGGGAATTATGCTCAGCCGTCAGGCTGGGGGAATTGGTTCCCGTGGTCCTGGTGAAAGTCAGCTCGAACTGAACCGTCGTAGTGTTCGCAATCAAATCACGGATATTGAGCGTCAGCTCAAGAACGTTGAGAAAAATCGGGCGACTGTCAGAGAAAAACGTCTGGAGTCAAGCACCTTTAAGATTGGTTTGATTGGTTATACCAATGCTGGGAAGTCAACTATCATGAACACCTTGACCAGTAAGAACCAGTATGAGGCTGACGAGCTATTTGCGACTCTAGATGCGACGACTAAGAGTATCCATCTGGGGGGAAATCTCCAAGTAACTTTAACAGATACAGTTGGCTTTATCCAAGATTTGCCGACAGAGTTGGTGTCCAGTTTTAAGTCAACCTTGGAAGAAAGCAAGCATGTGGACCTTCTGGTTCATGTTATCGATGCCAGCAATCCTTACCATGAGGAGCATGAAAAAACAGTCCTGTCCATCATGAAAGACCTGGACATGGAAGATATTCCTCGCCTGACCCTTTATAATAAAGCGGATTTGGTGGAGGATTTTACGCCGACCCAAACGCCCTATGCGCTCATTTCTGCCAAGTCTGAGGATAGTCGAGAGAATTTGCAGGCTTTGTTTTTAGAGAAAATCAAGGATATTTTTGAGTCCTTTACCCTGCGCGTGCCTTTTTCTAAGTCTTACAAGATTCATGATTTAGAAAGTGTTGCGATTTTGGAAGAACGCGATTATCAGGAGGACGGCGAAGTGATTAGAGGCTACATTTCTGAGAAAAATAAATGGAGGTTAGAAGAATTTTATGACTGATATCAAAACCTTAGCTCTAAAATATGGGGGCTATACAAGTCTGGATAAGGTCTATCTGGATCAGCTTCTAGCTGGTAAAACAGAGCAGGAGCAGTTGGCACTGATTACTCCTCCGCCGAGTGTAGTCAATGCTTACTTTGCAGAACTCTACCAGAAAAAGAGTCCTGAGGCTGCGACGGATTATTTTGGGGAACTCAGTCAGGAACTGAATCTCTACAATGATGAGCCAAGTTTCACCCTAGAAAACAAGCCCTTTATTCGTCTGAACCTATCTGGCAAATCATTTGGTTTTTGTTTTGAGAGTGAGGGTCTGGGGCGGATTTTCTCTGAAAATGAAGAGGTTATTTCAGAAGACTTGCTCTTTGAGATTGCGCAAATTTTTCCCCATCAGCTAGTCTTTGAGGAGTCTGGTAAGATTTATATGAAGGCTGTCGGGGACGAGGAAGTTGTTAGCGTGGAAAATATCACAGCTTTGACTGATTTAGAAATCTTAGCAGATGGTCGCAAGCGTCTTAAAGGCTATAGTCAAGAGGATTTACTGCAAGAAGCTGCTTCTTTTTCTGGCAAGCGCTATTTCCGATCGGAAAATCGCACAGCCATGTTATATATTGATTAATTAGAAAGTATCGAATGGATATTCAATTTTTAGGAACGGGGGCTGGCCAGCCCTCTAAAGCCCGCAATGTCTCCAGTCTCGCCCTGAAACTCTTGGACGAGATTAACGAAGTCTGGCTCTTTGACTGTGGAGAAGGTACGCAAAATCGCATTCTGGAAACCACAATTCGACCCCGTAAGGTCAGCAAAATCTTTATTACTCACCTACATGGAGATCATATCTTTGGCTTACCAGGTTTCCTTTCTAGCCGTGCTTTTCAGGCCAATGAAGAGCAGACAGATTTGGAAATCTATGGACCGCAAGGAATCAAGTCCTTTGTCTTAACCAGCCTTCGTGTGTCAGGTTCGCGCCTGCCTTACCGTATTCACTTTCATGAGTTTGACCAAGATTCTCTAGGAAAAATCCTTGAGACCGATAAATTCACGGTGTATGCAGAGGAGCTGGACCACACAATTTTCTGCGTTGGCTATCGTGTCATGCAAAAGGACCTAGAAGGTACCTTGGATGCTGAAAAGCTTAAGGCTGCTGGCGTCCCATTTGGCCCACTTTTTGGAAAAATCAAAAACGGTCAGGACGTTGTTTTAGAAGATGGAACTGAAATCAAGGCAGCAGACTATATCTCAGCTCCACGTCCAGGTAAGATTATCACCATTCTGGGTGATACCCGCAAAACCAATGCCAGTGTGCGTCTGGCTGTCAATGCTGATGTCCTAGTTCATGAGTCCACTTATGGCAAGGGCGATGAAACAATTGCTCGCAATCACGGCCACTCAACCAATATGCAGGCAGCGCAGGTGGCACTAGAAGCAGGTGCCAAACGCCTCCTGCTCAACCATATCAGTGCTCGTTTCCTCTCAAAAGATATCAGCAAGCTCAAAAAAGATGCGGCTAGTGTTTTTGAAAATGTCCATGTGGTCAAAGACTTAGAAGAAGTGGAAATCTAAAAGATTGGGAAAGGATAAGTATGCCTACTATTCTCATTACCGGAGCTAGCGGTGGCCTAGCCCAAGAAATGGTCAAACTCTTGCCAAATGACCAACTCATCTTGCTTGGTAGAAATAAGGAAAAATTAGCCCAACTCTACGGAAATCATCCCCATGCAGAATGGATTGAAATCGATATTACCGATGATTCAGCCTTAGAAACTCTGCTAGCAGATCTCTATCTCCGCTATGGCAAGATTGATGTTTTGATAAACAACGCTGGTTACGGGATCTTTGAGGAATTTGACCAGATTTCCGACCAAGATATTCATCAGATGTTCGAGGTCAATGCCTTTGCCCTAATGAATCTGTCTCGTCGCATTGCGGCAAGAATGAAGGAAAGTCGAAAAGGCCATATCATCAATATTGTTAGCATGGCAGGTTTGATCGCTACTGGCAAGTCTAGTCTCTACTCAGCGACCAAGTTTGCGGCCATTGGTTTTTCAAATGCTCTGCGCCTCGAACTCATGTCCTACAGTGTTTATGTAACGACGGTCAATCCAGGACCAATCCGCACAGGATTTTTTGACCAGGCCGATCCAGATGGAACCTATCTCAAGTCGGTTGACCGCTTCCTGCTAGAACCAGATGCAGTGGCTAAAAAGATTGTCAAGATTATAGGAAAAAACAAACGAGAACTCAATCTACCGATATTGTTGAACCTAGCCCATAAGTTTTATACCCTTTTTCCAAAGCTAGCTGATAAGCTGGCAGGGGATACTTTTAATTATAAATAGAAGAAGTTCCTTTTAAAGGGACTTTTTTACTTCTTTTAATTTAAAGGTTAATAAGTGTTTTTTCTTTTAAACTACATTCAGTTTTTTAATTCTTCTACAAATTTTAGAAAAAACTATCAAAAATATTATTTCATATGCTAAAGTATTGAAAATTCCTATATTATTTAATAAAATAAGGGTAAAAGACTATTTAAAGTATGCGCTTACATAAAAATGAAAGCGATTACCAAAAGGAGGATTTTATGGAAAAAAGCCATTGGAACCGTAAAAGAGTCTATAGCATTCGTAAATTTGCTGTAGGAGCTTGCTCAGTAATGATTGGAACTTGTGCAGTTCTATTCGCAGGAAATATAGCTGGAGAATCTGTAGTTAATGCGGATGAAACACCTATTACTCATACTGCTGAGAAACCTAAAGAGGAAAATCCTATAGTAGAAGAAAAGGTTGATCAAGCTTTGGAAACTAAAAATGTTGTCGAAAGTACAGCACAAAAACAACCTAGTGCCACTGAATCTATTTCATCTGAGAAGAAAGAAGATGAAGCAGTAACTCCAAAAGAGGAAAAAGCGTCTTCAAAATCTGAAGAAAAAGCTCCAAAGATAGAATCACAAGCTTCAAGTCAAGAAAAACCGCTCAAGGAAGATGTTAAAGCTGTGACCAATGAAGAAGTCAATCAAATGATTGAAGACAGAAAAGTGAATTTTAACCAAAATTGGCACTTTAAACTCAATGCAAATTCTAAGGAAGCCATTAAACCGGATGCAGATGTATCTACGTGGAAAAAATTAGATTTACCGCATGACTGGAGTATCTTTAACGATTTTGATCATGAATCTCCTGCACAAAACGAAGGTGGACAGCTTAACGGTGGGGAAGCTTGGTATCGTAAGACTTTCAAACTAGATGAAAAAGATCTCAAGAAAAATGTTCGCCTTACTTTTGATGGCGTCTACATGGATTCTCAAGTTTATGTCAATGGTCAGTTAGTGGGTCATTACCCAAATGGTTATAACCAATTTTCATATGATATCACTAACTATTTGAACAAAGATGGACGTGAGAATGTAATTGCTGTTCATGCAGTCAATAAGCAACCAAGTAGCCGTTGGTATTCAGGAAGTGGTATTTACCGTGATGTGACTTTACAAGTGACAGATAAGGTGCATGTTGAGAAAAATGGGACAACCATCTTAACGCCAAAACTTGAACAACAGCAACACGGCAAGGTTGAAACTCATGTGACTAGTAAAATTGTCAATACGGACGACAAAGACCATCAACTTGTAGCAGAATATCAAATCGTTGAACGAGGTGGTCAGGCTGTGACAGGTCTAGTACGTACAGAGAGTCGTACCTTGAAAGCACATGAAGTAACTAGTCTTGATGCGATTTTAGAAGTTGAAAGACCAAAACTCTGGACCGTTTTAAATGACAAACCGGCCTTGTATGAATTAGTTACGCGTGTTTACCGGGACGGTCAATTAGTTGATGCTAAGAAAGATCTGTTTGGTTACCGATATTATAACTGGACTCCAAATGAGGGCTTCTCTTTGAATGGTGAACGCATTAAATTCCATGGAGTTTCCTTGCACCATGATCATGGAGCGCTAGGAGCAGAAGAAAACTATAAGGCAGAATATCGTCGTCTGAAACAAATGAAGGAAATGGGAGTGAATTCGATTCGTACGACTCACAACCCAGCAAGTCCTCAGACCTTGCAGATTGCAGCTGAACTTGGCTTACTTGTTCAAGAAGAGGCCTTTGATACTTGGTATGGCGGAAAGAAACCTTATGACTATGGACGTTTCTTTGAAAAAGATGCTACCCATCCTGAGGCTAAAAAAGGTGAAAAATGGTCCGACTACGATCTACGTACTATGGTAGAGAGAGACAAAAATAATCCCGCTGTTTTTATGTGGTCAATCGGAAATGAAATCGGTGAAGCAAATGGGGATCCCCATTCTCTAGCGACTGTTAAACGTCTAGTCAAAGTTATCAAGGATGTTGATAAGACTCGTTATGTTACCATGGGAGCAGATAAGTTCCGTTTCGGTAATGGTAGCGGTGGGCATGAAAAAATTGCTGATGAACTCGATGCTGTTGGATTCAACTACTCTGAAGATAATTACAAAGCCCTTCGAGCTAAGCATCCAAAATGGTTGATTTATGGATCAGAAACATCTTCAGCAACGCGTACAAGAGGAAGTTACTTCCACCCAGAGCGTGAGTGGGTACAAAGTAATCAGTCATGGCGTAACTATGAACAGTCAGATTATGGAAATGACCGTGTTGGTTGGGGTAAAACGGCAACTGCTTCATGGACATTTGACCGTGACAATGCTGGCTATGCTGGTCAATTCATTTGGACAGGTACGGACTATATCGGTGAACCAACTCCATGGCACAACCAAAACAACACGCCGGTTAAAAGCTCTTATTTTGGTATCGTAGATACTGCAGGTATTCCAAAAAACGACTTTTATCTTTACCAAAGTCAATGGGTTTCTGCCAAGAAAAAACCAATGGTTCACCTTCTTCCTCACTGGAACTGGGAAAACAAAGAGTTGATAGACAATGTAGCAGACGCGGAAAATAAAATCCCTGTACGTGCTTATTCTAATGCTGCAAGTGTAGAATTGTTCTTGAATGGAAAATCTCTTGGTCTTAAGACTTTCAACAAAAAACAAACTAGCGATGGACGAACTTACCAAGAAGGTGCTAATGCTAATGAACTTTATCTTGAATGGAAAGTTGCTTATCAACCAGGTACCTTGGAAGCAATTGCTCGTGATGAATCTGGCAAGGAAATTGCTCGAGATAAGATTACGACTGCTGGTAAGCCAGCGGCTGTTCGTCTTATCAAAGAAGATCATGCAATCGCAGCAGATGGAAAAGACTTGACATACATCTACTACGAAATCGTTGATAGCCAAGGGAATGTAGTACCAACTGCCAATAATCTGGTTCGCTTCCAATTACACGGACAAGGCCAACTTGTCGGTGTCGATAACGGGGAACAAGCCAGCCGTGAACGCTATAAGGCGCAAGCAGATGGTTCTTGGATTCGTAAAGCATTTAATGGTAAAGGTGTTGCCATTGTCAAATCAACTGAACAAGCAGGTAAATTCACGCTGACAGCCCATTCAGATCTCTTGAAATCTAGTCAAGTAACTGTCTTTACTGGTAAAAAAGAAGGACAAGAAAAGACTGTTTTGGGGACAGAAGTAGCAAGAGTTCGTACATTAATCGGTAAAGATCCAAAAATGCCGAAAACAGTAGGTTTTGTATACAGCGATGGTAGTCGTGAAAAACTTCCAGTAACTTGGTCTCAAGTCGATGTTAGTCAAGCAGGAGTTGTGACTGCTAAAGGTACAGCAAATGGACGTGAGGTAGAGGCTCGTGTCGAGGTTCTAGCAATTGCGAAAGAATTACCAACAGTTAAACGTGTTGCTCCAGGAGCAGACTTGAATACTGTAGATAAATATGTGTCAATACTAGTAACCGATGGAAGTGTACAAGAGTATGAAGTAGATAGCTGGGAGATTGCGGAAGCAGATAAAGCCAAACTTTCAGTAGCTGGATCACGTATTCAAATGACTGGTCAGTTAGCTGGAGAAACTATTCATGCAACCCTTGTGGTAGAAGAAGGAAAAGCTGCAGCACCTGTAGTGCCAACTGTTACTGTTGGCGGTGAGGCAGTAACAGGGCTTACTAGTCAACAACCAATGCAATACCGCACTCTTGCTTATGGTGCCCAATTGCCAGAAGTCACAGCAAGTGCTGAAAATGCTGATGTTACAGTTCTTCAAGCAAGCGCAGCAAACGGCATGCGTGCGAGCATCTTTGTTCAGTCTAAAGATGGTGGCCCTCTTCAAACCTATGCAATTCAATTCCTAGAAGAAGCACCAAAAATTGCTCACTTGAGCTTGCAAGTGGAACAAGCTGACGGTCTCAAAGAAGACCAAACAGTCAACTTGTCGGTTCGAGCTCATTATCAAGATGGAACGCAAGCTGTATTACCAGCTGATAAGGTGAGCTTCTCTACAAGTGGTGAAGGGGAAGTTGCAGTCCGAAAAGGAATGCTTGAGTTGCATAAATCAGGAGCACTTACTCTGAAAGCTGAATATGAGGGTGCTACAGGTCAAATCAATCTCACTATACAAGCAAATACTGAGAAGAAGATTGCGCAATCCATCCGTCCTGTAAATGTAGTGACAGATTTACACCAAGAACCTACTCTTCCGTCAACAGTAACGGTTGAGTATGACAAAGGTTTCCCTAAAGCTCACAAAGTCACTTGGCAAGCTATTCCAAAAGAAAAACTAGACCACTATCAAAGCTTTGAAGTGTTAGGTAAAGTTGAAGGAATTGACCTGGAAGCGCGTGCTAAAGTATCTGTAGAAGGCATCGTTTCAGTTGAAGAAGTTAGTGTGACAACTCCAATCGCAGAAGCACCACAATTACCAGAAAGCGTTCGTACATATGATTCAAATGGTCACGTTTCATCAGCTAAGGTTGCATGGGATGCGATTCGTCCAGAGCAATACGCTAAGGAAGGTGTCTTTACAGTTAATGGTCGCTTAGAAGGTACTCAATTAACAACTAAACTTCATGTTCGCGTATCTGCTCAAACTGAGCAAGGTGCAAACATTTCTGACCAATGGACTGGTTCAGAATTGCCACTTGCCTTTGCTTCAGATTCAAATCCAACCGACCCTGTTTCAAATGTCAACGATAAATTGATTTCCTTTAATGACCGACCAGCCAATCGTTGGACAAACTGGAATCGTAGTAATCCAGAAGCTTCAGTCGGTGTTCTGTTTGGAGATTCCGGTATCTTGAGCAAACGCTCCGTCGATAATCTAAGTGTCGGATTCCACGAAGACCATGGAGTTGGTGCACCGAAGTCTTATGTGATTGAGTATTATGTTGGTAAGACTGTTCCAACAGCTCCTAAAAACCCTAGCTTTGTAGCCAATGAAGACCATGTATTTAACGATCCAGCTAATTGGAAACAAGTGACTAATCTAAAAGCTCCAGAACAACTCAAGGCTGGAGAAATGAATCACTTTAGCTTTGATAAAGTTGAAACTTATGCTGTTCGTATTCGCATGGTTAAAGCAGATAACAAGCGTGGAACGTCTATCACAGAAGTACAAATCTTTGCGAAACAAGTTGCGGCAGCCAAACAAGGACAAACAAGAATCCAAGTTGACGGCAAAGACTTAGCAAACTTCAACCCTGATTTGACAGACTACTACCTTGAGTCTGTAGATGGAAAAGTTCCGGCAGTCACAGCAAGTGTTAGCAACAATGGTCTAGCGACTGTTGTTCCAAGTGTTCGTGAAGGTGAGCCAGTTCGTGTCATCGCGAAAGCTGAAAATGGCGACATCTTAGGAGAATACCGTCTGCACTTCACTAAGGATAAAGACTTACTTTCTCGTAAACCAGTTGCTGCAGTTAAACAAGCTCGCTTGTTGCAACTAGGGCAACCACTTGAATTGCCGACTAAGGTTCCGGTTTACTTCACAGGTAAAGACGGTTACGAAACAAAAGACCTGACAGTTGAATGGGAAGAAGTTCCAGCAGAAAATCTGACAAAAGCAGGTCAATTTACTGTTCGAGGTCGTGTCCTTGGTAGCAATCTTACTGCTGAATTCACTGTACGAGTGACAGACAAACTTGGTGAGGCTCTTTCAGATAACCCTAACTATGATGAAAACAGTAACCAGGCCTTTGCTTCAGTAACTAATGATATTGACGACAGTTCTCATGACCGTGTGGACTATATCAATGATAGAGATCACTCTGAAAATCGTCGTTGGACAAACTGGTCTCCAACGCCATCTTCTAATCCAGAAGTATCAGCAGGTGTGATCTTCCGTGAAAATGGTAAGATTGTAGAGCGGACTGTTGCGCAAGCCAAACTTCACTTCTTTGCAGATAGTGGTACAGATGCACCATCTAAACTTGTTTTGGAACGTTATGTCGGTCCAGACTTTGAAGTGCCTACCTACTATTCAAACTACCAAGCCTACGAATCAGGACATCCATTCAACAACCCAGAAAATTGGGAAGCTGTTCCTTATCGTGCGGATAAAGACATTGAAGCTGGTGATGAAATAAACGTAACATTTAAAGCTGTTAAAGCCAAAGCCATGAGATGGCGTATGGAGCGTAAAGCAGATAAGAGTGGTGTTGCGATGATTGAGATGACCTTCCTTGCACCAAGCGAATTTCCTCAAGAAAGCACTCAATCGAAGATTCTTGTAGATGGAAAAGAACTTGCTGATTTCGCTGAAAATCGTCAAGATTATCAAATCACCTATAAAGGTCAACGTCCAAAAGTCTCAGTTGAAGAAACCAATCAAGTAGTTTCAACAGTTGTAGATAGTGGCGATGATAGCCTTCCAGTACTTGTTCGCCTCGTTTCAGAAAGTGGAAAACAAGTTAAGGAATACCGTATCCAGTTGATCAAGGAAAAACTAGTTTCTGAGAAAACAGTTGCTGCTGTACAAGAAGAACTTCCAAAACTCGAATTTGTTGAAAAAGATTTGGCCTACAGGACAGTTGAGAAAAAGGATTCTACGCTGTATCTAGGTGAAATCCGTGTAGAACAAGAAGGAAAAGTTGGTAAGGAACGTATCTTTACAAGCATTAATCCTGATGGAAGTAAGGAAGAAAAACTCCATGAAGTGGTAGAGGCACCAACAGACCGCATTGTCTTGCTTGGAACAAAACCAGGCACCTCTCTTCCAGAAGACGAAGTGAAAAATCTTGTTCGGAATCGCCCAGAGCTTGTAGTCGAAGAAGAAACCATTGACTTCAAGGTTCAGGAGCGTAAGTCTGATAAGTTGTATCTAGGTGAAACCCGTGTCCTCCAAGAAGGAAAACAAGGTGTCCGTGTTCGCTTGATTGAAGTAGAAAACGGAAAACGTCAGCTTAAAGAAACTTACGATAAAGTTGCTGCACAAGATCGTATCGTGGAAGTTGGAACAAAACCAGGCACCTCTCTTCCAGAAGACGAAGTGAAAAATCTTGTGCTTCATAGACCAGAGCTTGTAGTCGAAGAAGAAGCCATCGACTTCAAGGTTCAGGAGCGTAAGTCTGATAAGTTGTATCTAGGTGAAACCCGTGTCATTCAAGAAGGAAAACAAGGCGTCCGTGTTCACTTGATTGAAGTGGAAAATGGAAAACGCCAACTTAAAGAAACTTATGATAAAGTTGTTGCTCAAGATCGTATCCTAGAAGTTGGAACTAACCCAGGCACTTCTCTACCAGAGGACGAAGTTAAGAATCTTGTGCTTAACAGACCAGAACTTGTAATTGAAGAAGAAACAATCGATTTCAAGGTTCAGGAACAAAAGAATGACAAGCTTCCAGTAGGTCAAACTCGTGTCCTCCAAGAAGGTCGAAAAGGTATCCGTGTTCACTTGATCGAAGTGGAAAATGGCAAGCGGACTGAAAAGGATAGCTATGATAAAGTTATGGCTCAAGATCGCATCATAGAAGTCGGTACAGCTGGCGAAACAACCAAACCAGTAGCTCAAGAAGCTAAAAAACCACAAGTGTCAGAAAAAGCAGCTACAAAACCAATCGCTTCAAGTGAAGCTAGTCAAGCTAACAAAGCGCAGTTACCAAATACAGGAAGTGCGGCAAGCCAAGCAGCAGTAGCAGCAGGCTTAGCTCTTCTCGGTTTGAGTGCCGGATTAGTAGCCACTAAAGGTAAAAAAGAAGATTAGAAATTTTGATACCTTCTTTATCATTAAAGACTAGTGAGAAGCTCTTGTCTTAGATAGAAGATTAATCCCTTAGAATGCAAGCTTCTAAGGGATTTTCTTTGTATAAAGTTGTATAGTGTTACTGTCTATCCTATTTTGTAGAGAAAGCAAAAATCCCTAGAAAATGTTTAGGGATTCGATTATTTCATTAAGAACAATTCAACAATCATCTCGATATACATAACAAGGGTTAATAAGAATCCTGCACGCCAGAAGAATTTGATGAATTTAGGATAGTAAAAGCTGCGTTTTTTCAAAAGGAAGAAAAAAACGAGAATAATGGCTAGGAGTGAGAGGGCTAGGCCTAGTCTAGGGAGGAAATTATGGGTAAAGGTTTTAGCTGTAATCAAGTAATACTCAAATACCAAGACTGGAAAAGCCAAATCCGCAAAGTTTCGTCCTAGTTTTTTTAATCTAAAAAGTTTGGTTATGATAATGCAGACTACTAAGGTCAGTATCAATAATAAAATAGATGCTAATTTCATTAAAATCATATCCATATTGTATCATAAAAAATCGCTAATGGAAACGAGAAACAGAGGAATTTATAGGAAAGTCAGGCTTTTGAGATTGTGGGTGTTTTTTGTTATAATGAAAGTTATGAAATCTTATAACACCTTGAATGATTATTATCGAAAACTATTTGGAGAAAAGACCTTTAAAGTCCCTATTGATGCGGGGTTTGACTGTCCCAATCGTGATGGAACTGTGGCTCATGGAGGCTGTACTTTTTGTACGGTTTCAGGTTCTGGAGATGCTATCGTAGCACCGGACGCGTCTATCCGTGAGCAATTTTATAAGGAAATTGACTTTATGCACCGCAAGTGGCCAGATGTGCAGAAGTATCTGGTTTATTTTCAAAATTTTACCAATACCCATGAAAAGGTGGAAGTTATCCGAGAGCGTTATGAGCAGGCTATCAATGAGCCAGGTGTAGTAGGAATCAATATCGGAACGCGCCCAGACTGTTTACCAGACGAAACCATCGAATATTTGGCTGAGTTATCGGAACGCATGCATGTGACGGTTGAATTGGGCTTGCAGACCACTTATGAAACAACCTCTGACCTGATTAACCGTGCCCACTCCTATGAGTTGTACGTGGAAACGGTCAAGCGTTTGAGAAAGTATCCCAAGATTGAGATTGTTTCCCATCTTATTAATGGCTTGCCTGGTGAAACCCATGAGATGATGATTGAAAATGTCCGCCGCTGTGTTACGGATAACGATATTCAAGGAATTAAACTACACTTGCTTCACCTGATGACCAATACACGTATGCAACGAGATTACCATGAGGGACGCTTACAACTGATGAGTCAGGACGAATATGTTAAGGTCATCTGTGACCAACTGGAAATCATTCCCAAACATATTGTCATCCATCGAATCACAGGAGATGCACCTAGAGATATGCTGATCGGTCCTATGTGGAGTCTCAATAAATGGGAAGTCCTAAATGCTATTGAAACTGAAATGCGACGTCGCGGAAGTGTTCAAGGATGCAAGGCTGTAAAACAGGAGTTTGAAAATGAAAAGACCACTTGAGATGGCACATGATTTTTTGGCTGAGGTAGTGACAAAAGAGGATATCGTAGTGGATGCAACCATGGGAAATGGTCATGACACGCTTTTTCTAGCCAAGCTAGCCAAGAAAGTCTATGCCTTTGATATTCAGGAGCAAGCCTTGGAAAAGACGCAAGAGCGTTTGGACCAGGCTGGAATGACAAATGCTCAGTTAATCTTGCAAGGCCATGAGACACTGGACCAGTTTGTGACAGAAGCCAAGGCAGGGATTTTTAATCTGGGCTATCTGCCATCAGCTGATAAGTCTGTCATCACCCGACCTCATACAACGATTGAAGCATTAGAAAAGCTGTGTGGTTTACTTGTCAAAGGGGGACGAATTGCTATTATGATCTACTATGGTCATGAAGGAGGCGACCTCGAGAGGGATGCTGTCTTGGATTTTGTCAGTCAGTTGAACCAACAAGAGTACACAGCTGCCATTTACCGAACTTTAAACCAAGTCAACAACCCACCATTTTTAGTGATGATTGAAAAATTAGAGAGATATAGACATGGATAAACAATACCTACGTGAAAAGCTGGATGCTATGCGCCAGAATTTTGTTGAATCAACCCACCACGAACGAGCAGTGGGAGTACTAGACCAAGCGCATATGAGCAAAAAAATGCTTAAAATCAAGAAAAAACTAGTTGCTCTTGAAATGGAACGGTGCCAGAGAAAAATTGAGCACAAGGATTGTTCCAAGATTGACCAAAAAATCCAAGAGCAGAAGGAGATTTTTGAATCCTGCTGTAAAAAAGATTAAGGAGGATGTGCGTGGAATTACTGATTTACTTAATCCTATTTTTACTGGTCTTGATTGTCTCAAGTACAACCAATAAGCTCCTGCCCTTTTTACCCCTTCCTTTGGTGCAAATTCTTTTGGGAATTGTGATTGGCCTCTTTTTACCCAATACTGACTTTCACCTCAATACAGAGTTGTTTTTGGCTCTGGTTATCGGGCCCTTGCTTTTTCGAGAGTCGGAAGAAGCGGACATTACAGCTATTTTAAAACACTGGCGAATCATTGTTTATCTCATATTTCCAGTGATTTTCATCTCGACCCTGAGTTTGGGTGGCTTGGCCCATCTTCTTTGGCTCAGTCTTCCCTTGGCGGCTTGCTTGGCTGTTGGGGCAGCCCTTGGCCCTACGGACTTGGTTGCCTTTGCCTCTCTTTCGGAGCGGTTTAGTTTTCCTAAGCGTGTGTCCAATATTCTTAAGGGTGAAGGACTCTTGAATGATGCTTCTGGCTTGGTTGCCTTTCAGGTAGCTTTGACAGCTTGGACAACTGGAGCCTTTTCCCTTGGGCAAGCGAGTAGTTCGCTCATCTTTTCAATACTAGGCGGTTTTTTGATTGGCTTTTTAACAGCCATGACCAACCGTTTCCTCCATAGTTTCTTACTTAGTGTACGAGCGACGGATATTGCCAGCGAACTTTTATTAGAATTGAGTTTACCTCTGGTGACCTTCTTCCTGGCAGAAGAAGTCCATGTTTCAGGTATTATTGCCGTTGTGGTTGCTGGGATTTTAAAGGCAAGCCGTTTTAAGAAAATTACGCTTCTCGAAGCTCAAGTGGATACGGTGACCGAGACGGTCTGGCATACAGTGAACTTTATGCTGAACGGTTCTGTCTTTGTGGTTTTAGGGATGGAGCTGGAAATGATAGCAGAGCCTATCTTAACCAATCCAATCTACAATCCTCTGCTCTTGCTGGGATCTCTCATAGCCCTTACCTTTATCCTTTTTGCTATTCGTTTTGTCATGATCTATGGATACTATGCCTATAGGACTCGACGCCTCAAAAAAAAGTTAAATAAGTATATGAAGGATATGCTTCTCTTGACCTTCTCAGGTGTCAAGGGAACAGTGTCGATTGCTACGATTCTTCTGATACCAAGTGATTTAGAACAGGAATATCCTCTCTTGCTATTCCTTGTCGCAGGTGTGACGCTTGTAAGCTTTTTAACAGGCCTCGTGGTCTTGCCACATCTTTCTGATGAACAGGAAGAAAGCAAGGACTATCTCATGCATATCGCCATTTTGAATGAAGTAACCATAGAGTTGGAAAAAGAGTTAGAAGGAACTAGAAATAAACTTCCCCTCTATGCAGCTATTGACAATTATCATGGACGTATTGAAAATCTCATCCTGAGTCAAGAAAATAAGGGGGCTCAAGAGGACTGGGAGGGCTTGAAGCTTCTTATCCTCAGTATTGAAAGTGATGGTTTAGAACAGGCCTACGAAGAAGGAAAGATGAGTGAGCGTGCTTATCGAGTCTACCAACGTTATTTGAAAAGCATGGAACAAAGTATCAATCGCAAGTTTGCTTCACGATTGACCTATTATTTCCTTGTTTCCTTGCGGATTTTACGTTTTCTCCTCCACGAAGTCTTTACTCTTGGCAAGACTTTCCGCAGTTGGAAAAATGAAGAATCACAGAAACTCAGAGCCCTTGACTATGACCAAATTGCAGAGCTCTATCTAGAAAATACAGAGATGATTATCGAAAGTTTGGAGAATCTAAAAGGGGTTTATAAGAGTTCTTTAATCAGTTTCATGCAGGATTCTCGTCTCCGTGAAACAGCTATCATCACCAGTGGTGCCTTTGTCGAACGGGTTATCAATCGTGTTAAACCAAACAATATCGATGAAATGCTGAGAGGTTATTATCTGGAGCGCAAGCTGATTTTTGAATATGAAGAAAAACGGTTAATTACGACCAAGTATGCCAAGAAGTTACGACAAAATGTGAATAACTTAGAGAACTATTCCTTGAAGGAAGCTGCCAATACCCTGCCTTATGATATGGTGGAATTGGTAAGAAGAAATTAATCAAGATTGTAAGTGAAGGAGTGTGACATGAAAAAGTGGTGGAAAGAGTTGATAGACAAGCCTTTATTAAAAGCCTTTTTGCATTATTATCAAGCATCAGATAGTGAGTTGACCAGTGTCGCAGTAGCCTACTATTGGTTGGTTTCGATTTTTCCCCTGCTTTTGGTGATGGTCAATATCCTCCCTTATTTTCAGATTCCAGTTTCCAATTTTTTAAAGGTTGTCAGTGAATTCTTGCCAGATACGGTTTATGATGTGGTCGCAAAGATTATTACAGAGGTGCTGACCCAACCTTCAACGGGTTTGTTGAGTTTTGCGGTTTTGTCAGCCCTCTGGACCTTTTCAAAATCCATGAACTTCTTGCAGAAAGCCTTTAATAAAGCTTACGGAGTAGCTAAAAATCGTGGAATGATTTCTCATCAGCTCATGAGTTTGTTTGTCAGTTTTGGTCTGCAGATTCTCTTTGCTTTAGCTCTCTTTCTGAGTGTCTTTGGTCGCATGCTCCTCAACCTTATCAAAAGCTACTGGCAATCGGATAGTCCTCTCTTTGATTATCTGCAAGACCTAACAGGCCCTTTGGTCTATGCCTTGATTTTTGCAATCTTGGTCATGCTTTATTATTTCCTGCCAAATGTTAAGGTGCGACGAATTCGACATGTATTGCCAGGAAGTGCCTTTGTCTTGTTGACTCTGGCCTTACTGCTCAATATCTTTTCAGTCTATATTAACAATTATGTCAATCACCTAGTGGACGTGCGTTTTTTCAGTTCCGTCGTCGTGGTGGTCATGATGTTCTGGTTTATTCTCATCGCTAAGATTTTAATTGTCGGAGCGGTGATCAATGCCAGTGTCCAGAGTTTGAAAGATCCGAGCTTTAGAATAAATTAACTCATTTTTTATCCATTACAAAACGCATATTATCAGGCTTTATAAAACCTTGATAATATGCGCTTTTTTGATTGTGAAAATTAATAGATAAACATGGCATCGCCAAAACTAAAGAAGCGATAGTGTTCTTGAATGGCATGTTGGTAGGCATCTAAGACCAATTCACGGCCTGCAAAGGCAGAAACCAGCATAACCAGAGTTGATTTTGGCAGGTGGAAGTTGGTTGAAAAGGCATCCACGACCTTCCATTCATAGCCAGGTTTGATAAAGATATTGGTCCAGCCAGAATCTGCTTGGATTTGTCCATCAAACTTGGAACCAATAGTTTCCAAGGTGCGGATAGAAGTGGTTCCGACAGCAATAACACGACCACCATTTTCCTTAACAGAGCGAAGAGTGGCAGCCGCTTCCTCAGAAAGTTGGTAGAATTCTGAGTGCATTTCATGTTCGTCCAGATTGTCAACAGAAACTGGTCTAAAGGTTCCGAGCCCGACATGAAGAGTCAGATAAACCAGATGAACTCCTTTAGCTTGGATTTCTGCCAGCAGTTCTTTGGTAAAGTGCAGTCCAGCAGTAGGTGCTGCAGCAGAGCCACTTTCCTTGGCGTAAACGGTTTGATAACGTTCACGGTCATCCAGTTTTTCGTGGATATAAGGTGGTAATGGCATTTCTCCCAGACTTTCCAAAACTTCTAGGAAAATTCCTTGGTATTCAAAGCGGACAATGCGGCCCCCGTGGGTCAATTCTTCCGTAACGATAGCGCTGAGGCGACCATCACCAAAGCTGACACGAGTACCAATCTTGAGGCGTTTGGCAGGTTTAGCCAGAACTTCCCACTCATCCCTAGCAGTATTTTTGAGTAGGAGCAGTTCCACATGGCCTCCTGTTTCTTCCTTTTGACCATAGAGGCGGGCAGGTAGAACGCGGGTGTCGTTCATAACGAGGGCATCACCAGGTTCCAGCATATCAATAATAGAGTGGAAGTGTTTATCCTGCATTTCTCCCGTCTCACGGTTGACGATGAGGAGTTTAGAGGCATCTCGTTTTTCAAGAGGCGTTTGGGCAATCAATTCCTCGGGTAAGTGGAAATCAAAATCAGCTGTATTCATATATCTGTTCATTCTTTCTAAGTTCTAATCCTATCCATTATAACATGTTTCAAGTATAGTCGCTCTTTTTTTAGAAATTAAATCGTTTTCACTTGACAGAAATTGGTCTATACCATATAATAAATATAGATTAAAATGGAGGATGAAAAGATGAAAGTCATTAAAGTTGAAAACCAAATCGAAGGTGGAAAAGTTGCTTTCGAGATTTTGAAGGAAAAATTGGCCAATGGAGCTCAAACCCTAGGACTTGCGACAGGAAGTAGCCCACTTGAATTTTACAAGGAAATTGTGGAAAGTGACCTTGATTTTTCAAATCTAACCAGTGTCAACCTTGATGAGTATGTAGGACTTGATGGAGACAATCCACAGTCTTACCGTTACTTCATGCAAGAAAACTTGTTCAACCAAAAACCATTTAAAGAAAGTTTCTTGCCTCGTGGGGTTAAGGACAATGCTGAAGCTGAAGTTAAACGCTACAACCAAATTTTGGCTGACCATCCAGTGGACCTCCAAATCTTGGGAATCGGTCGCAATGGACATATCGGATTTAATGAGCCTGGTACTTCATTTGACAGTCAAACGCATCTAGTAGAACTTGACCAGTCTACTATTGAAGCCAATGCGCGCTTCTTTGACAAGATTGAAGATGTTCCAACTCAAGCCATTTCAATGGGAATTAAAAACATCTTGGATGCCAAGTCAATCCTTCTCTTTGCTTACGGTGAGTCGAAAGCAGAAGCCATTGCTGGAACAGTATCAGGCCCAGTGACTGAGAACCTCCCAGCAAGTAGCCTACAAAACCACCCTGATGTGACGATTATTGCAGATGCTGAAGCGCTCAGCTTGTTAGAAAAATAAAAAAGCAACTACTTGCTCTTTGGAGTAAGTAGTTTTAGACATATAAAACTTCAACATTACGATAGGAGGACACATGAATAAAGAAGAATTTCTAAAAATAAAAGAAGCGTATAAGAGTGCTAGAACGGAAGAAAGAGAAAGTATAATAGACTTTCTTCTAAATAAGAAAGATAATGATGGAAACTTAGTATTTTTAAAAGAGAAAGATGGCACTGATACATTTGTAAAGACAAGTGGAGGATGTGGAAAACCAAATTACTCATCAGGAGGTACTTTATCTAGACCGTATGATTTATCAAATCACATGTATATTGATTTGTCTTATAAAGGAAATGAAATCTTAATCTCTTTACAGTCTTTTGATATTGATCCAAATAGTCATAATATTCATGTCTTATATGATCGGATAGGTATCATATTCTGGAAAGATGAGGAATTAGATAATAAAGATGGGGAACCAGACAACGAACTGAAAGTCAGTGATGCTTTTCTTAAAATGGAAACAACAAACTGGGAATTACCTTTATCTGAAGCAGATATGGAGGAGATGGTGAACTATATTATTAATCATTATGAAGAATAAAAAACTTAGTTTCCTCTTGACAATTATTCCTTTTACGTGTAAAATAGAATAGATCTTGAACTTGAAGGGAGTGAAAAAAATGTCTAAAACAGTAGTACGTAAGAATGAATCTCTTGACGACGCACTTCGTCGTTTCAAACGTGCGGTTACTAAAGCTGGTACTCTTCAAGAAACACGCAAACGTGAATTCTATGAAAAACCTTCTGTAAAACGTAAACGTAAATCAGAAGCAGCTCGTAAACGTAAAAAATTCTAATTAGAAATGAAAGGCTAGAGAAATCTAGTCCTTTTTCTTTTAATACTCTTCGAAAATCTCTTCAAACCACGTCAACGTCGCCTTGGATTATATATGTGACTGACTTCGTCAGTCTTATCTATAACCTCAAAGCAGTGCTTTGAGCAACCTGCGGCTAGTTTCCTAGTTTGTTCTTTGATTTTCATTGAGTATAAATAAATACTTCAAAGCCTGCAAAAATCTGAAATATCCTCCTACAATTTGATATAATAGAAAGAAGAACTCATTTGAAGGAGGAAATGATGTCGGTTTTAGTAAAAGAAGTGATTGAAAAGCTTAGACTAGACATTGTCTATGGCGAACCAGAATTACTTGAAAAGGAAATCAATACAGCGGACATTACGCGACCTGGTCTTGAAATGACAGGATATTTTGACTACTACACGCCAGAGCGAATCCAGCTCTTGGGAATGAAGGAGTGGTCCTATCTTGTTTCGATGTCCTCTCACAATCGTTACCAAGTCTTGAAAAAAATGTTTCTACCTGAGACACCTGCGGTCATTGTTGCTCGAGGTTTGGTGGTTCCCGAGGAGATGCTAAAGGCAGCCAGAGAATGTAAGATTGCTATTTTAACCAGTCGTACAGCTACTAGTCGTTTGTCTGGAGAGCTATCTAGTTATCTGGATTCTCGTTTGGCAGAACGTACCAGTGTGCACGGTGTCTTGATGGATATCTATGGGATGGGTGTCTTGATTCAGGGAGATAGCGGTATCGGTAAGAGTGAGACAGGTTTAGAGCTTGTAAAACGTGGTCACCGCTTGGTAGCTGATGACCGTGTCGATATCTTTGCCAAGGATGAGATTACTCTTTGGGGTGAACCAGCTGAAATCTTGAAACACTTGATTGAAATTCGTGGGGTTGGGATTATCGATGTTATGAGCCTCTACGGTGCGAGTGCGGTCAAGGATTCTTCACAAGTCCAGCTGGCTGTTTACTTGGAAAATTACGATACGCATAAGACTTTTGATCGTCTTGGAAACAATGCCGAGGAAATAGAAATTTCTGGCGTAGGCATTCCTCGTATCCGCATTCCAGTTAAAACTGGTCGTAATATCTCTGTCGTGATTGAGGCTGCTGCCATGAATTATCGTGCCAAGGAAATGGGCTTTGATGCGACGCGTTTGTTCGAAGAACGCTTGACAAAACTCATTGCTCAAAACGAGGTGCCTAATGCTTGATCCAATTGCTATTCACCTAGGCCCTCTAGCCATTCGTTGGTATGCCCTGTGTATTGTGACAGGCTTGATTCTTGCGGTTTATTTGACCATGAAAGAAGCACCTAGAAAGAAGATCATCCCAGACGATATTTTAGATTTTATCTTGATAGCATTTCCTTTGGCTATTTTAGGAGCTCGTCTCTACTATGTTATTTTCCGTTTTGATTACTATAGTCAGAACTTGGGAGAAATTTTTGCCATTTGGAATGGTGGTTTGGCCATTTACGGTGGTTTGATTACTGGGGCTCTTGTACTCTATATCTTTGCTGATCGTAAACTCATTAATACTTGGGATTTTCTAGACATTGCGGCGCCTAGCGTCATGATTGCCCAAAGTTTGGGTCGCTGGGGCAATTTCTTTAACCAAGAAGCCTACGGTGCAGCAGTGGATAATCTGGATTACCTACCTGGCTTTATCCGTGACCAGATGTATATTGAGGGAAGCTACCGTCAACCGACCTTCCTTTACGAGTCTCTATGGAATCTGCTTGGCTTTGCCTTGATTCTGATCTTTAGACGAAAATGGAAGAGTCTCAGACGAGGTCATATCACTGCTTTCTACTTGATTTGGTATGGTTTCGGTCGAATGGTCATCGAAGGCATGCGGACAGATAGCCTCATGTTCTTTGGACTTCGAGTGTCTCAATGGCTATCAGTTGTCCTTATCGGTCTCGGTATTTTTATCATTCTATATCAAAATCGAAAGAAAGCCCCTTACTATATTTCTGAGGAGGAAAACTAAATGTTAGAAGTTGCATATATTCTTGTAGCCCTTGCTTTGATTGTCTTTTTGGTCTATCTGATTATCACGGTACAAAAGCTTGGTCGTGTTATTGATGAAACAGAGAAGACGATTAAAACCTTAACTTCAGATGTGGATGTGACCTTACATCATACCAATGAATTGCTATCTAAGGTCAATGTCTTGGCAGATGATATCAATGTCAAGGTGGCAACAATTGATCCACTCTTTAGTGCTGTTGCAGATTTATCTCTATCTGTTTCAGACCTCAATGACCATGCGCGTGTCTTGAGCAAGAAAGCTTCATCAGCTGGTTCAAAAACACTCAAGACTGGTGCAAGTCTGTCAGCTCTTCGTGTAGCAAGTAAATTTTTCAAAAAATAAAAAAGGAGAATTCTTATGGGTAAACTATCCTCAATCCTTTTAGGGACCGTTTCAGGTGCAGCTCTTGCCTTGTTTTTAACAAGTGACAAGGGCAAACAAGTTTGCAGTCAAGCTCAAGATTTTCTAGATGATTTGAGAGAAGATCCAGAGTATGCCAAGGAGCAGGTCTGTGAAAAACTGACAGAAGTCAAGGAGCAGGCTACAGATTTTGTTCTTAAAACCAAAGAACAGGTTGAGTCAGGTGAAATCACTGTGGACAGTGTTCTTGCCCAAGCCAAATCATGTGCTCGTCAAGCGACAGAAGCATCAAAAGATCGATTCAATAATCTCAAGGAGCAATGGCAAGAAAAGGCCGAAACTCTTGATGAATCAGATGAGATTGTTATTGATATAACAGAAGAATAAACCATCACCATCTCTGGACGGACTATATGTCTGGGGATGGTGATTTTTTTCTCGTAGCCTGTCTTTGTGGTATAATAATATTACTATGCAGAAAAAACCAACGTCAGCCTATGTGCACATTCCGTTTTGTACCCAGATTTGTTATTATTGTGACTTTTCAAAGGTCTTTATAAAAAATCAGCCGGTAGATAGTTATTTGGAACATCTGTTAGAAGAGTTTCAATCTTATGATATTCAAAAGTTGCGAACTCTCTATATCGGTGGCGGGACACCAACAGCCCTGTCAGCTTCGCAACTGGAGGTGTTATTGAAGGGCTTGACTAAAAACTTGGACTTGTCAGTCTTGGAAGAGTTGACCATTGAGGCCAATCCAGGCGATTTGGATGCGGATAAGATAGCTGTTTTGAAGAACTCGGCAGTCAATCGTGTTTCGCTAGGTGTACAGACCTTTGATGACAAGATGCTGAAAAAGATTGGGCGCAGTCATTTGGAGAAGGATATTTATGAAAATATCGACCGCCTGAAACTGGCTGGTTTTGATAATATCTCTATCGATTTGATTTATGCGCTGCCTGGTCAGACCATGGAGCAGGTCAAGGAAAATGTGGCTAAGGCCATTGGACTTGATATTCCCCATATGAGTCTGTATAGCTTGATTTTAGAAAATCATACGGTCTTTATGAACCGTATGCGACGAGGGAAATTGCCTCTGCCTAAGGAGGAACTGGAAGCTGAGATGTTTGAATATATCATCGCAGAGCTGGAGCGAGCTGGTTTTGAGCATTATGAGATTTCCAATTTCTCAAAGCCTGGTTTTGAAAGTCGCCACAATCTCATGTACTGGGACAATGCTGAATACTATGGCATCGGTGCTGGGGCATCTGGTTATGTCAATGGGTTGCGCTATAAGAATCATGGTCCCATTCGTCATTATCTAAATGCGGTTGAGGAAGGCAATGCGCGCATCACAGAAGAACACCTGAGTCAAAAAGAGCGAATGGAAGAAGAGATGTTTCTGGGACTCCGCAAGAAATCAGGAGTTTCTATGGCGCGATTTGAGGAAAAATTTGGACAGTCTTTTGATGGACTTTATGGAGAAATTGTCAGAGACTTGGTTCAACAAGGTCTCATGCAAATAGAGGGCGACCGAGTTCGCATGACAAAGAGAGGTCTCTTTTTAGGAGACACCGTAGCAGAACGATTTATTTTGGAGTAGAATGATGGGCTTAACTTATCAAATGAAAATGAAAATTCCTTTTGATATGGCTGATATGAACGGTCATATCAAGCTTCCAGATGTGATTTTGCTGTCCCTGCAAGTTTCAGGGATGCAATCGATTGAACTGGGTGTTAGTGATAAGGCCATTTTGGAAAACTATAATCTGGTCTGGATTATCACAGATTATGATATTGAGGTGGCTCGTTTGCCTCGTTTTGCGGAAGAAATCACTATCGAAACGGAAGCCCTAAGCTACAATAGACTTTTTTGCTACCGTCGCTTTACTATTTATGATGAAGCAGGTCAGGACCTCATCCACATGATGGCGACCTTTGTTCTCATGGACCGAGATAGTCGAAAAGTCCATGCTGTTGAACCTGAGATTGTGGCCCCTTACCAGTCTGAGTTTGATAAAAAACTTATCCGTGGTCCGAAGTACGAGTCCTTGGAAGAGCCAATCAGCAAGGATTACCATATCCGTTTTTACGATTTAGATATGAATGGTCATGTCAATAACAGTAAATACTTAGACTGGATTTTTGAGGTCATGGGAGCGGATTTTTTGACCCAATATATTCCCAAGAAAATCAATCTCAAGTATGTCAAAGAAGTTCGACCAGGTGGGGTGATCACATCGTCTGTTGAACGGACTGGACTGGAAAGCAAGCATGTGATTACAAGCGACGGTGCGACTAATGCTCAAGCCATCATCACTTGGCAAGAAATGAAGAAGGATTAGAGAAAAATATGAAATATAAAGGCTATTTAATTGATTTAGACGGAACTATTTATAAGGGGAAGGATCGAATTCCAGCAGGAGAAGCTTTTGTCCATGAATTGCAAAAGCGGGATATCCCCTATCTTTTTGTGACCAACAATACAACCCGCACTCCAGAGAGTGTTCAGGAGATGCTGGCTCAGAATTTTAATATTGATACGCCTCTATCGACTGTCTACACAGCGACTTTGGCGACTATCGACTATATGAACGACTTGGGTCTTGAAAAGACCGTCTATGTCATCGGAGAAGCAGGGCTCAAGGAAGCCATCAAGGCGGCTGGTTATGTGGAAGATAAGGAAAATCCGGCCTATGTGGTAGTAGGCCTGGACTGGCAAGTTGACTATGAAAAATTTGCCACAGCAACTCTTGCCATTCAAAAGGGTGCTCACTTTATCGGAACCAATCCTGACCTCAACATCCCGACAGAACGCGGTCTTTTGCCAGGTGCTGGTTCACTGATTACGCTGCTTGAAGTAGCAACACGAGTGAAGCCTGTTTATATTGGAAAACCAAATGCTATCATTATGGATAAGGCGGTTGAGCACTTAGGTTTGGAACGTGAAGAGTTGATTATGGTTGGAGACAACTATCTGACGGATATTCGAGCAGGGATTGACAATGGCATTCCAACGCTCTTGGTGACAACAGGTTTTACCAAGGCAGAAGAAGTGGCAGACTTGCCAATCGCACCGACTCATGTGGTTTCTAGCCTTGCGGAGTGGGATTTTGATGAAAACTAAACTGACCTTTTGGAGCTCTATGCTCTTTCTCTTCTCTCTTTCAATCCTTTTGACCATTTATTTGGCTTGGATTTTTTATCCTCTGGAAATTCAGTGGCTTAACTTAACAGATAGGGTCTATTTAAAACCAGAAACTATTCAGTACAACTTTCATATCTTGATGAATTACCTGACCAATCCTTTTAGTCAGGACTTGCAGATGCCTGATTTTCGTTCGTCAGCAGCTGGTCTGCACCACTTTGCAGTGGTTAAGAACCTCTTTCACTTGGTTCAGCTAGTTGCTCTAGTGACACTACCAAGCTTCTATTTCTTTGTCAAAGGGATTGTGAAAAAGGGCTTTTTATCTTTATTTAGTAGAGGGCTTCTGGCTCTAGTGCTTTTGCCTTTGCTGATTGGGCTTGGGGGAGTTTTGATTGGTTTTGACCAATTCTTTACTCTTTTCCATCAAATTCTCTTTGTGGGAGATGATACTTGGCTTTTTGATCCAGCCAAGGATCCAGTGATTCTGATTTTGCCAGAGACCTTCTTCCTTCATGCCTTCCTCCTCTTTTTTGCCCTCTATGAAAGCTTCTTTGGTTTTCTGTACCTGAAAAGTCGTAGGAAGTGAAAGAAAGATGTTTTTAATTTGTATATATAATTGTATATAATTTAAAATCATCGTTAAGAATGAATTAACTAAATCCAAAATCTATCAAACGTTCGCAAACAGTCTATTTTTATTGAAAAAATAGGCTTTTTTTTCTAAAAATCTCTAGTCTAAGTGTCTAGAGTTTTGGGAAAGTGAAAAATTAAATATCATATAACTTGAGAGAGTGAGAAAATCGCTCTCTTTTTTCGTTGCCAAAAATTAAGGAAAGGAGAAAAAATGTCAGATAATATTGAAATTGTTATGGATATTGATTCCTTAGAAATTTTCGATGTAATAGATCTTGATAAGAATGAAAATATGGTTGATTGTATCCCTGAAGGAAATTCTGAAGAAAAGGTATCTCCATACGATGACCTCGATAGAGTTTGGCTTGGAAACGGTTATTATTATAAGCCCTCTAGTCTACTTTGGGAAGTTATGAAAGATGATGTTATTCATGAATTATGTCCTAGAATTGAGCTTGGCACTTATCCTTACTCCAGAAGAGCTAGAGATGGAACTTGGGGACAAACTAGCCAATTGACTCAGGATGAAGCCTTGTGGTTGACTCTGGAGTTTAATCCAGAATTGATGGGGTATATTTAGGGAAATAAATTATATACCTTGATTCTATAATTTATTTGATTGTCCCTTTAAAACAGATTTTCTCATTATCCATTATGATATAGCTGTGAATTAACACTAGTTTGTGACAAGAAAGGATTACCTATGAAACAACACCAAACAAAGGTCTCAAGGTTGACTAGAGACGTAATGATTTTAGATTTGATGAATACAATGGGATGGACTAAAAGCCGTGCTATTGCAGCTATTGAAGAGTTAGAACAAACTCATCTTGTCTATTTTCCTGAAGCTGGTGGCTTGAGATTACAAGTTGTAGGAGGCTACTAATGGCAGATATCACGATTGACCAACTAGCCACTCTAACTTTTTATCAAATTCCAGAAATCTTTTTCACCCGTATTCAACACAATGAGAACGGCTATGTCAAATTGACTAGTTCTTACACGGGTCTTTCATCTGATGCTAAGTTAGCTTATGGCGCTCTTTATAATCGCTGTAAATTAAGTATCAGTTCATTCCAGAAGGGAAATAGAGATTACGTTGATGAAAATGGAGCGGTCTTTCTAATTTTTACAGTTTCTGACCTGATGCTGCTATTGGATAAGGGAAAGATGAAGGTTACTAAGATCAAGAAAGAACTACAAGAACATGGTCTCTTACGAGAAGTTAGGCAGGGACTCAATAAGCCGAATAGACTTTATCTTCAGCTAGTCGATGCTAATTTAGAAATAGTGGAGCACTATTCAGCTGATGGTGAGTTACTGAAGAGGGTTAATGCCTTTGGTAAAGTTCTATATGAAAAAGTACCCCAAAGCATTGGTAATAGCGAAAGTATCAAAAACGGACGTCCGCAAAATGGACTTCAAAACGTCCACGAATCGGACGGAATAAATACAGAGAAGAGTAAGATTGATACTCTTTACGATACTAATCGATACAAGAGCGAATCATCTCTTTCTGATTTATCAATCTCTGAAGCATTTAAAATGGGGCAACATGGTTTTCTTTCTACTCAACTAGTTCAGAAACTCAGTTTGTTTGGGAAAGATGCAAAAATTCTTGAAAATAAAATCTATCAATCGAAACGTCAAGTTGAGAAGAATTACAACAACCTCTTAGCTGGTCAGGAAATTTATGGAGAGGTTTGGCTGCAAGATCTTGAACGTGAGCTTGATAAATTGATTTTCAAAATTAAAACAGGAGAGGCTGAAGGAAAATCAATCCAGAATGTCCCAGCCTACTTCTACAAAATGATGATTCGTTTTTGGAAGATGGCTTTACTCATTGAAAAAGAACAGGGCTTTATGGAGGTATCAGGACAAAGTGAATATGCTAGAAAATCCCCTGCTGAGTGTCCTAGTCTTATTGCATACTATTATCCAGATAAACTGTCGGAGACGAAACTCAATAGCTATTTATCAGAATTGTCTAAGGGAGTTGAAACATGTTAAAAGATGAATTTAGACCAATTGATGGTAAAGTGCTAACGATAGGTCGTAGCCCGAAGGAGAAAATCTACATGGTTCCTAAAGCTGTTTTTGATTTACCGAAAAAAGAAAGAGCTGAGAAACTCAGCCAAATTTTCTCATCATGGCAACAGAAAGAGGATTGATTTCATGGGATTGTTTAATAACCAAGAGAGAATGAACAGATTACAAGCTGTGAAGGCTACACCTTCTCAACCAGTTCAAGAGATTGAAATGATTGTAGAGTATTTTGATAAAACGGTAGACAGTATTTCCGTCACTTCCAACTTAGAGGAACTAGAAAAATTGGTATCAAGTTCATTTGGAACAGGAGCGAGTATGAATTTTCCATCAGCGACTCCGCCGTTTTCTATCAATCCTCGATGGGTGAAGAAGATAACTTATCGGACAAAATAAGGAAGATATCAGGAGGATAGTAATGTTTAAACTAGTTACAATGGCTTTACTATTGATCTTAGCTTATGGAATAGGGCTTGTCATGCTGGAGCTGAAGAATGCTCCTCTGATGGATGATGAAATACCATCAAGTTTAAATAATGAAGGAGACAAGTAGATGTGAGTAAACAAACACAAAATCGTATCAGAGAATTACGAAAAAAAGCCAAATTATCACAACAAGCCTTGGCTGATCAGATAGGGGTGTTTCGCAACACCATATCTAACTGGGAAACAGGGTATAGTCAGATAAGTCTGGAGAATGCCAAAAATGTGGCAGAATATTTCGGGGTAACCATTGACTACCTGTTAGGATCAGAATCGGACCAAACCTAGTACAGATAAATCTATATTGACCGAGAAGTCATTAAACTACAGACCTTTGAAAACTGAATACAAGGCTTGCCCTGATACAGCGTGGCTATGGATAAAAAAGAAACGGGGGCGAGTAGCAAACTAGAAAAGGATATCTAGTCCAGCCACTGAACGAAAAAGCATGACACTGGTCATAAGCTGAAGGAGTAAGGGTTCCTAGACTATAAACCCAGCGAATAAAATACCGATGTAAAAATACGTTTTTACACAGCACGGCGTAATTTTCGCCTTTCAACTTCAAGGAGAAATCTATGACAGATGAAATAACCGTCCGCCTAAAGGACTTAAAAGTTTTAGGAAAACAAGGAGGTGCGACAGCTCGCTTAGAGGACGGTACAGACCTTATCCTGAAGCCAGACTATGCAGTCAAACAGGCTAGAGGATATGTAGACGGCCTTTTAAGGGATGTTGAATTTCATTTGCCTTATAAAAAGGTTTATGATCAAATTCGCACTATTAAGAGAGATGCTCAAGTTATAGCTCGAAAAGTTAAGACACCATCAGGAATGGAGCTTCGTTTAACTGGAAAAGGTTATAACCCGAAAAATAAATAAAGAAAAGGAAAAATGAAAATGAATAAGAAACAAGTATTAGCTACACTAGCACTTTCAACTATCGCACTAGCACAAGCTGGTTATGTATCAGCAGATGAACTTGCACCAATTGACTCTTCAGCTCCAACAACAGAAGTAGTTACGCCAACAACGCCTAGCGCTTCAACAGAAACAGAAGCTCCAGCAGTTCAGCCAACAGAACCTTCAGTTACTCCAGTTGATCCAACAACTCCAGATACATCATCAACTACAGATAAAGGTGAACCTGCAATTCAACCAGAGCTCTCTGAAGCAGTAGTAAGTGACAAAGGTGAACCTGCAATTCAACCAGAGCTCTCTGAAGCGGTAGTAAGTGACAAAGGTGAACCTGCAATTCAACCAGAGCTCTCTGAAGCGGTAGTAACCAACAAAGGCACCCCAGAAGTCCAACCTGAATTGCCAAAAGCTGAAAAGCCAAAAACAACAGATGAGGCCAATGAACAAGGAAAATCACAAATTGGGACGACTTCAACCGCAACAGGTCAAGTAGTTCATGATGTGACAAAAGCTCCTGTTGAAACAAATACAGGTGCGTCAATTGTTAGCACCCAAGACGGAAACGTCGTTCTTTCAGATGGTTCAGTGGTTGCTCCTGAAGAGGTCGGTGGTACTGTCAACGAAGATAAGACTATCTCTGTTACTGATAAAGAAGGCAAACTTAAAACACTTCCAAACACAGGAACAGAACAAAGTTTTCTAGCTGCAATCGGTGGAATGTTGTTGACAGCGGTTGGCTACTTCTACAAGAAGAAATTATTTTAATTAAAGGAGAAAAGAAAAATGTTAAAATCAAATGAATATAAGGCTTATGGTTCAATCCGTAAAACAAAAGTTGCAGGAGCTTGTGGAGTAATCTTGGCGCTTGCTATGTTAGGTATGGCGTTTAATGGTACTGTATCGGCTGATGAAGTTTCAACTGCTAAGCCTGTTGCTGTAGAAAAGAAAACAGAAGTAGAAGTTCCTATTTCTCATGACAAGCTTGACAAAGCTGTAGCAGAAGCTAAAAACGCAGGTGTAAAGGTTGAAGTTGGAGCTGTTCAGGACAAAGGTGTTGCAACCTCTGAAACAGTAGCAGAAAAGCAAAAAGAAATTGAAGCTGATTATGCTAAACAGGAAAAAGATGTCAAAACTGTGACTGATGATTATTCTTCTAAGGTAGATAAAACTACTAAAGAACGTGAAGTAATTGAAAAAGAAAACAAGGCTAAACAAGAAGCGTATGACAAAGCTGTAACGGATCATAAAGCAGAAGTCAATCGTATTGAAGCCGAAAATAAAGCTATTCTTGCAGACAATGCTAAAAAAGAAGCTGATACCAAAGCCGAAAATAAAGCTATTCTTGCAGACAATGCTAAAAAAGAAGCTACCTACAATAAAAACGTAGCAGATCAAAAAGCCTACAATAAAAACGTAGCAGATCAAAAAGCCTACAATGAAAAGGTTGAAAAGGACAACGCTGATTTAAAAGCTGATTATGACAAAAAACAAGCAAAATATGAAAGCGATCTTGCTGAGTACAACAAGAAAAAAGCAGAACTTGCTAAGAAGGGGGTAAAAGCTGAAAAACCTCATATCAAGGTTTATGGTGATTACGACAACAGCAAGCGTGGTAGCGTTGGGTATTACAGCAACCTAACAGCTTCATTTGAAGGTATTGACGGTCTAACTGCTGTAAAAGATTATATTGGTTTGCACTCTGACA
>NZ_JAODJG010000040.1:0-6033 GCF_028156745.1 Streptococcus gwangjuensis | reverse complement strand
AAGATTACGGATCAAGGTTATGTGACTTCTCATGGAGACCATTATCATTATTATAATGGCAAGGTTCCTTATGATGCTATCATTAGTGAAGAACTCCTCATGAAAGATCCAAATTATCAGTTGAAGGATTCAGACATTATCAATGAAATCAAGGGTGGCTATGTGATTAAGGTAGATGGTAAGTATTATGTCTATCTAAAGGACGCAGCGCATGCTGATAATGTTCGCTCAAAAGAAGAAATCACTCGTCAGAAGCAGGAACACAGTAGTAATCACGGAGGTGGTTCTAGCGATAATGCGGTAGTAGTTGCTAGAGCTCAAGGCCGCTATACAACGGATGATGGTTATATCTTTAATGCATCTGATATCATTGAGGACACGGGTGATGCCTATATCGTTCCTCATGGCAACCATTTCCACTATATTCCTAAGAGTGACTTGTCTGCCAGTGAATTAGCTGCAGCTCGAGCCTTCCTAGCTGGGAAAGGTAATCAACCAAGCTCAGTTAGGTATCGTCCTTCAACAAATTCTTCTAGCAGTAGCGCATCAGAGACATCAAATAGTAGTTCATATGGACAAACTAATCAAAGCAATGTTGAAGCAAATACCAGAAGATGGACTCCAAGTGTTAGCCCACAGGTGGATAATAGTTATCAAGCAAATCCGAGTGAAGACGTATCCAGTCTCTTGAAACAGCTTTATGCCTTGCCGCTTAGCCAACGACATGTGGAATCAGATGGGCTTGTTTTTGATCCAGCGCAGATTACAAGAAAAACTGCGAATGGTGTTGCAGTGCCACATGGAGATCATTATCACTTTATCCCTTATTCTCAAATGTCTGACTTAGAGCAGAAGATTGCGAGAATGATTTCTGAAAATTATCAAGGAAATCATACTACTGCAGGTGGTAAAGAATTAAAACCAATTCCGACTCCAAGTCTTCCAAATTTAATTCCATCTCCTGTTTTGCCAGCTCTTACCTTAAAACCTTTGAAACCTATGGTAAAACCGGCTCCTACTCCAAATCCTAAAATAGACTCAAATTCTTCTTTGGTTAGTCAGCTGGTACGAAAAGTTGGAGAAGGATATGTTTTCGAAGAAAAAGGAATCTCACGCTATGTTTTTGCGAAAGATTTACCATCTGAAACTGTTAAAAATCTTGAAAGCAAGTTATCAAAACAAGAGAGTGTGTCACACGCTTTAACTACTAAAAAAGAAAAAGTTGCTCCTCGTGACCAAGAATTTTATGATAAAGCATATAATCTGTTGGCTGAGGCTCATAAAGCTTTGTCTGAAAATAAAGGTCGCGTTTCTGATTTCCAAGCCTTAGACAAATTAGCAGAACGCTTGAATGATGAATCTTCTAATAAAGGAAAATTGGTAGATGATTTATTGGCATTCCTAGCACCAATTACCCATCCTGAGCGACTTGGAAAACCAAATTCTCAAATTGAATATACCGAAAACGAAGTTCGTATTGCTCAATTAGCTGATAAGTATACAACGTCAGATGGTTACATTTTTGACGAACATGATATTATCAGTGATGAGGGGGATGCCTATGTAACGCCTCATATGGGCCATAGTCACTGGATTGGAAAAGACAGCCTTTCTGATAAGGAAAAAGCTGCGGCTCAATCTTATACTAAAGAAAAAAGAATTCTACCTCCGTCCGCAGACGCAGATGCTCAAGCAAATCCAACTGGAGATAGTGCAGCGGCTATTTACAATCGTGTGAAAGGTGAGAAACGAATTCCACTCGTTCGACTTCCATACATGGTTGAGCATACAGTAGAAGTTAAAAATGGTAATTTAATCATTCCTCATAAGGATCATTACCATAACATTAAATTTGCTTGGTTTGATGATCACTCATACAAAGCTCCAAATGGTTATACTCTGGAAGACTTATTTGCGACGATTAAGTACTATGTTGAACATCCTGATGAACGTCCACATTCTAATGACGGATGGGGAAATGCCAGCGAGCATGTCTTAGGTAAGAAAGACCACAGTGAGGATCCCAAAAAGAATTTCAAAGCGGAAGAAGAGCCAGTAGAGGAAACACCTGCTGAGCCAGAAGTCCCTCAAGTAGAGACTGAAAAAGTAGAAGCTAAGCTTAAAGAAGCAGAAGTTTTACTTGCTAGAGTAAAAGATGCTAGTCTGAAAGGCAATGCGACAGAAACTCTGGCTGGTTTACGAAATAATTTGAGCCTGCAAACCATGGATAATAATGGTATCATGGCAGAAGCAGAAAAATTACTTGCGTTGTTAAAAGGTAGTAATCCTTCACCTGTAAATAAGGAAAAAACAAACTAATGAAAAATGGGAGTCTCGATAAGGAGGCTTTCATTTTTATTATGTATATACGAAAAATTCTTGACAAGCAGTACTAAAAAGAGTAAACTATTAACTAGTTTATTAACTGGTTTATTATTTTATAGTGAATCAAATAGAGTTAAGAAAAGAGGAAAGAATGAAAATCAATAAAAAATATCTAGCTGGGTCAGCAGCTGCACTTGTTTTAAGTGTCTGTGCTTATGAACTAGGTTTGCATCAAGCTCAAACTGTAAAAGAAAGTAACCGTGTTTCATATATAGACGGTAAACAACCAAGCCAAAAGGCAGAAAATTTGACACCTGATGAAGTCAGTAAAAAAGAAGGTATAAATGCCGAGCAAATCGTTATCAAGATTACGGATCAAGGTTATGTGACTTCTCATGGAGACCATTATCATTATTATAATGGCAAGGTTCCTTATGATGCTATCATTAGTGAAGAACTGCTGATGAAAGATCCAAATTATCAGTTGAAGGATTCAGACATTGTCAATGAAATCAAGGGTGGCTATGTGATTAAGGTAGATGGTAAGTATTATGTCTATCTAAAGGATGCAGCACATGCTGATAATGTTCGAACCAAAGAAGAAATTACTCGTCAGAAGCAAGAACACAGTAGTAATCACGGAGGAGGTTCTAACGATAATGCGGTAGTCGCTGCCAGAGCTCAGGGCCGCTATACAACGGATGATGGCTATGTATTTAATGCCTCTGATATTATAGAAGATACAGGCGATGCCTATATCGTTCCTCATGGTAATCATTTCCACTATATTCCTAAGAGTGACTTGTCTGCCAGTGAATTAGCCGCAGCTCGAGCCTTCCTAGCTGGAAAAGGTAATCAACCAAGCTCAGTTGGGTATCGTCCTTCAACAAATTCTTCTAGCAGTAGCGCATCAGAGACATCAAATAGTAGTTCATATGGACAAACTAATCAAAGCAATGTTGAGGCAAATACCAGAAGATGGACTCCAAGTGTTAGCCCACAAGTGGATAATAGCTATCAAGCTAGTCCGAGTGAAGACGTGTCCAGTCTCTTGAAACAGCTTTATGCCTTGCCGCTTAGCCAACGACATGTGGAATCAGATGGGCTTGTCTTTGATCCAGCGCAGATTACAAGAAAAACTGCGAATGGTGTTGCAGTGCCACACGGAGACCATTATCACTTTATCCCTTATTCTCAAATGTCTGACTTAGAGCAGAAGATTGCAAGAATGATTTCTGAAAATTATCAAGGAAATCATACTACTGCAGGTGGTAAAGAATTAAAACCAATTCCGACTCCAAGCCTTCCAAAACCAATCCCTGCTCCAGAGCCTACCCCAATACCAAGTCCACAACATGTACCAAATCCTCAACCAGCTCCAAGCAATCCAATTGATGGAAAATTGGTAAAACAGGCGATTCGAAAGGTGGTTGATGGTTATGTCTTTGAAGAGAATGGAACTTCGCGTTATATCTCTGCCAAGGAACTTTCAGCAGAAACTGTTGCAGCCATTGATGATAAACTTGCTAAACAAGAAAGTTTGTCTCATGAGTTAGGAGCTAAGAAAATCAATCTTGCATCTGGTGATCAAAAATTTTACAACAAAGTTTATGATTTACTAGCAACAGTTCACCAAGATTTGATTTCCAATAAAGGGCGCCAAGCTGATTTTGACGCTTTTGATAGACTATTGGAACGTCTCAACGATGAGTCAAGTGATAAAGTCAAGTTAGTTGATGATATCCTTGCTTTTCTAGCGCCGATTCGTCATCCAGAACGTTTAGGAAAACCAAATGCACAAATAGCTTATACAGATGATGAGATTCAAGTAGCCAAGTTGGCAGGCAAGTATACAACAGAAGATGGCTATATCTTTGATCCCCGTGATATCACCAGTGATGAGGGGGATGCCTATGTAACTCCGCATATGAGCCACAGTCATTGGATTAAGAAAGATAGTTTGTCTGAAGCTGAAAGAGCAGCAGGTCAAGCTTATGCTAAAGAGAAAGGTTTGACGCCTCCTTCAACAAATCATCAAAGTTCAGGAAATACTGAAGCTAAGGGAGCAGAAGCGATTTACAATCGAGTAAAAGCAGCTAAGAAGGTACCACTTGATCGTATGCCTTACAATCTCCAACATACTGTGGAAGTTAAAAATGGAAGTTTGATTATACCTCATTATGACCATTACCATAACATCAAATTTGAGTGGTTTGACGAAGGACTTTATGAGGCACCTAAGGGGTATAGTTTAGAAGAGCTATTTGAAACTGTGAAGTATTATGTAGAACATCCAAACGAACGTCCACATTCAGATAGTGGTTGGGGCAATGCGAGCGACCATGTTCAAAGAAACCACAATAGTCAAGCTGCTAACAATCAAACAGAGAAACCAACAGAGGAGAAACCTCAGACAGAAAAAATTGAGGAGGAAAAACCTCGCGAAGAAAAACCGAAAAATGAGAAAGCAGAATCTCCAAAACCAAAAGAACCAGAGGAATCAGAAGAAGAATCACCATCGGAACCAGAGGAACATCAGGTTGAAACTGAAAAGGTTGAAGAAAAACTGAGAGAGGCGGAAGAGTTACTTAAAAAGATTAAGGATCCAATTCTTAAGTCCAATGCCAACGAAACTCTCACAGGATTAAAAAATAATCTGTTATTTGGTTCTCAGGACAACAATACTATTATGGCAGAAGCTGAAAAGCTATTAGTCTTGTTAAAGGAGAGTAAGTAACTATACAACTATTATAGAAGATAAAAAGGGAGCAGAATATGGATTCTGTTCTCTTTTTTATGAAATTGTGTAAAAATTCTTGACATATTTTCTAAATAAAGATAAACTATTTACTAGTTAATTAAATGGTTAAACACTAGTTAAGGAGTTATAGTGAAAAAGAGGACGATTTTAGTATTGATGACCAGTGTATTGGCTCTGGTATTAGCTGCTTGTGGGCAGAAGGAAAGCCAGTCAGGTAAAGGGATGAAAATTGTGACCAGTTTTTATCCTATCTATGCCATGGTCAAGGAAGTATCTGGTGACTTGAATGATGTTCGGATGATTCAGTCAAGTAGCGGAATTCATTCTTTTGAACCTTCAGCAAATGATATCGCAGCCATCTATGATGCAGATGTATTTGTCTACCATTCGCATACACTTGAATCTTGGGCAGGAAGTCTGGATCCAAATCTCAAAAAATCCAAAGTTAAGGTTTTAGAGGCTTCAGAAGGAATGACGTTGGATCGTGTCCCTGGTCTAGAAGATGTGGAAGCCGGTGATGGAGTTGATGAAAAAACGCTTTATGACCCTCATACTTGGCTAGATCCTGAAAAAGCTGGCGAAGAAGCGCAAATTATCGCTGATAAACTTTCAGAGGTTGATAGTGAGCACAAAGAAACTTATCAGAAAAATGCGCAAGCCTTTATCAAAAAAGCTCAAGAATTGACTAAGAAATTCCAACCTAAATTTGAAAAAGCGAGTCAGAAAACATTTGTAACCCAACATACAGCCTTTTCTTATCTAGCTAAGCGATTTGGACTCAATCAGCTTGGAATCGCAGGTATCTCTCCAGAACAAGAACCAAGTCCAAGACAATTAACAGAAATTCAGGAATTTGTTAAAACCTATAAGGTTAAAACGATTTTTACAGAAAGTAATGCTTCTTCGAAAGTAGCTGAAACTCTTGTCAAATCAACAGGTGTGGGTCT
>NZ_JAODJG010000039.1:0-86538 GCF_028156745.1 Streptococcus gwangjuensis | reverse complement strand
CTTTGTTTCGTTCCAACTTCAATCACTCGGTCTAGAGCTGGAGTTGACTCAGTTTGAACTACCTTACGATTGCTGCCATCTACTTCGACATACTCGATTATAGCACCATCTTTCCCTTCTGCTAGAACTTTCTCTTTTCCTTTATCTAAGTTTGGATTTTCGTGACGGATAGTCTTGAATGGTACTGCCTTCTTGATAATATCCAAGCTTGGAAGTTTAAAGACAAGGTCCTTAACCCCTTCTTCAGGACTTGAAGAAGTAATTGGTTTTTCAGGTTCTTTTGGTAGAAGGTATTCAGGAAGAGTTACAACTGGTGGAGTATCTGTTCCTACAGAGCTTTGTTTCGTTCCAACTTCAATCACTCGGTCTAGAGCTGGAGTTGACTCAGTTTGAACTACCTTACGATTGCTGCCATCTACTTCGACATACTCAATTATAGCACCATCTTTCCCTTCTGCTAGAACTTGTTCTTTCCCTTTGTCTAATTGTGAATTTTCGCGATGGATAGTCTTAAATGGAACCACCTTATTGACAATATCCAAACTTGGAAGTTGGAAGACAAGCTCTTTAATCCCTTCTTCAGGACTTGAAGAAGTAATTGGTTTTTCAGGCTGTTTTGGTTCAACTGGTTGTTCTGGCTGGCTAGGTTGCAATTGTTTGATTTGTTCAAGAGCATTATTGAGGGCTTTATTGATGTCTTCTTGAGTCTTAGCATCTTGGATAGCTGCGATTGCTTTATCAGTAATTTCAACTAATTTCTTCTTAGCATCGTTGTTAGTACCAAGTTCAGCTACTTTTTTCTCGATAGCTTCAGTCAAGCTAGCCATAGCCTTATCATAATTGATTTCAGGCTGTTCCGGTTGTTTTGGTTCAACCGGTTGTTCTGGACTTGTTTCGTCTCCAGGTTTTTGGTAATTTTCGTCTTTGCTAAGAATATCTTGCAAAGCAGTGACTGTTGACATCACATCTTGTACATTTACAGTATCAGAACTTAATTGTGCAGTGAGTTTATCAAGATTAGAGTTAAATGCTTGACGTGCAGTTGCTGTATTTTTCAAACCACTTGGATCAAAGTTAGATAAGTCGTCTTTCCATTTAGAGAGAGATTGAAGGATTTGTGTTTTGCTGTAGAGTTCGCTTCCTTCACCACGAGTGATGAATTGATCCACCTGGATACCGATGTTTCGAGACAAATCGTTTCGATCAGGATCTAGTTGAAGGGTGACTGCGTGCAAGTTTTCATCAAGACCTTTTAGGCTAACCAGAGTTTGATTGCCTTGGCGTTGAGCAGCGTGACCGCTAAAGTATTTCTTGCCCTCAATAGTCGACGCATTTCCCATGCCATCTTGGTAAGGAACTTCTTTGCCATCTAGGAAGACTTTGTAGATACCATGATTTGGATCAACATAGCCCTTGATATCAAGTCCAGTACCGTAGAAGTAGGCTGTGACAGTTGTCTTTTTCTTTTGTTCATCAGTTAAGCGACCAAAGGAAGCCCAAGACTCCGTTTTTTGGTACTTGTCTGCCGAATTGGTTTCATGGTGCCAGCCAGGACTGTAATCCAACTGACTAGCTTGGTCATCATAACTTGTTTGATCCTTGATCAGCAATTCAGCTTTCATCACTTGGATGGTTGCATCGGTAGCAAAACCGAGCAGGGCACCATCAGTGACAGAAGTGAGCTTGGCTTTGAAGTCAAAGATAGAGTCGGCTTGTTCGGTAAAGTCAATCGTTGGGATGGTAACAGTCTTTTCTGTTTCTCCATCTTCAAAAGTCACATCTTGAGTTGTATCTTGGTAAACTTTACCGTGAACCCCAGTTCCAGGTTCTGTGATGAAGCGAACAGTAGCAGTTCCCTTGCTTCCACCAACACGTTTAATTTTAACAGTGACTGGTTTTCCTTTTTCGACTTCGTAGTTAGTAGACTCAAGTTCAAACATTCCTTTGCTATCATTGTTTAGGGTGTAGATCCCTTCTGTAGCAATTGGTTCACCTGTTTTATTAACAAGGGTAATGGTATGTTGGCCAGGTGCTAAATCGTCTGTTTCATATACTTTTTGGCTGCGTTTACGGCTAGTGTTCTTAGTTTGCACATCCGCAACTTTTTGGCCATCAACGTAGACGGACATTTCTCCATGACCTGGGTCAACTGTAGAGACGACATAGGCCTTGGTTCCTGTGAAAGTATAGCTTACTTTGGCATCTTTTTGATTGGTCCACATAGAAGTGCCGCGGATACCTTCAGATTCATTGTACCAAGTTGTACCGGCTGTATCCGCTGTTGTATTTGAGTGGTATTCAAGTCCAAGAGGGTAGCCGTCTGTCTTTTCGATACTACTTGGTGTCTTGTAGACTGAGAAGTTGGTTAGGATTGGAGTAGCTTGTGAGCCAGTAATCGTAACTCGGATTTTTTGTGCTTCTACAGGTTGACCTTGGATCAAACGACGATAGCCTACGGTTGAACCTTCACCATATGGAACCCAGCGTCCGTTGATCTCGACTTCAATTTTGAATCCAGAAATACGTTGCCCTTTAGCAATATCTTCTTTTAGTTCAACGACGTCAAAGCGTCTCTTTTGTCCTAAATCAACTGTGAAACTACCAGTTGTAGCATCATTTGAAAGAGCCCAGCTAGTATCATCTTTACCATCAGTTAGGTGGCTCTCCTTGTAGAGATGGTTCTGACGAGTCGAACTTGCTGTTACAGTCGCACCTTTAGCAAAGTCAGTAGCATACATTTGATCTAGGGTTGCCTTGAACTCCTTCAAGCGAGCTACATCAGCATCTGCGAATTTACCTTCTTTGTTTGGTGGAATGTTGAGAAGAAGTGGCGTTCCACGACCAACAGACTTGAAGTAGATATCCATCAATTCTTTGAGAGATTTTGGCTGCTGGTTATCGTGGTAGAACCAACCAGAACGGATTGAAACGTCTGCTTCTCCTACAGAGTACATATCTCCGTCAGGGTCACCGTGGTTAAGGTATTCGTTCTTAACATTTTCGGTGATGTTTGCTTTCTTGACCTTATGCCATACAGGGTCACCGGCGATACCACGCTCATTTCCAATCCAACGGATACTTGTTGGTTGTGCAGAAAAGATAGCGATATCTCCTTCTGCTTCCTTAATATATTTGAACCATTCGTCAAAGGTGTAGGTTACTTTCTGGGCACCGCTACCACGCGCACCATCCATCCAAACTTCAATGAATTTACCCTTATTACCGTATTTTGGATTTCCAAGAATTTCTTTTAGTTGGTTGAGATAGTATTCGTTGTATTCTTTTTGAGTAGCTACCTTATATTTAGGGCTATTAACATCCCATGGTGATAGGTAAACGCCCATGTTCATATCGTATTTAGTAGCCGATTTAGAGATTTCTTCTAGAAGGTCACCTTTTCCATCCTTCCATGGACTTGCAGCTACGGTATGATTTGTATATTTAGATGGGTAAATAACGAAGCCATCGTGGTGTTTCACTACCATAATGGTGCGTTTGAAACCAGTTTCTTTAAGAGTACGGATCCATTGATCTGTATCTAAGTTAGTTGGATTGAAGTTTTTAGGGTCTTCATTTCCATGTCCCCACTCAGAATTAGTATAAGTATTCATACCATAGTGGATGAAGGCGGCTAATTCTTCCTTGTGATAATCAAGTTGAGCCTTGCTTGGAAGAGGACCGTGATTTCCAATTTCTGTTTCCTTATCTTCTGGATGAGCAGCAGGTAAAACATTTGAAGTCGGATTAGAGCTATCAGAGATTTTTTCGTATTCAAAGACAACATCATTCACACCCTTGTGCTGGATGCTGGCTTCTAAGCGTGGAGTGATTGCGCGGTATCCTGCGATTTCTTTTGCTTCAAAAGTGTTTACAAAAGAAACATCGTATTCTTTTCCGTCATTATTATCAGTAATAGCATCTGCCAATTCTTGCTCTGAGCCTTTCAAACGATAATGAATGGCAAATGAACCTTTATTCACTTTATAAACCACCTTGATGACCCGTGTTCCTGGAGCTGTTTTGCTGACGACCTTGTAGGTCCACTCATCTTTGAGTTGTTTGTTGATTTCGACGCCATCAATAGAGACAATCTGGTATTTCTCTTGATTTTTTGTATAGAAGTCAGTCTTAGCGATTTCTTTTTTGAAGTCATAATCAAAAGCTGTTCCAACTTCAGTTTTTTCAACAAAAGTATCATCAGTTTTGATTGGATTACCAGTTTCATCTACGTGTTGAACAACTACACGTCCGTAATCGATTCCTTTAATGAGTGTCGCAACACCATTTTCATCGAAAGAATATTGATTTTCACCAATAACAGCAGTTTTATTTCTGAACATTTCTCCTTCAGGAGTAAAGTAATATCGTTTCCCATTATCACCTTGGTACCAACCTTTGACGCCATATTTTGCGATAATATCTTTTACCCATTTGACTTGCTCAGGTGAGAGGACGATCCCACCACCGAAACGGTCTTTGTCAGGGATGCCGTTTTCAATTGTGCCGTGTTGGTGAACACCGACTACTTTACCATCACTGTTGATAATACCAGCACCTGAAAGGCCTGAAACAGAAGTCATATGATAGGTGATGCCTTTTGAGCCTTTATCATCATAATTATCAACAGATTTCACGACACCATCAGCCTTGTAAAGTTGACCAGCTACAATTGGTTTTTTGAGCTCAGGTGAGCTTGAGTCAGTTGGATACCCAATCGTGCTAACAGGGTCCCCTGGTTGATAGGTTTTGTTTTCTGCCAAAGGAACAAAGGTAGCAGCTTTATTTGGACTAGCGATTTGAAGAGGAACAGGTGCTACAACAGCAGCCAAGTCATTTTGATATCCTTTTCCAAATTCTTTCTTGTTCCAAAAATGAATATCTTCTTCTTTGAATAGAGTAGTATTACCCGTTACAGGTTGAGAATTGCGAACAGCAGAATTAGAACCGAGGTTATAGTAAAACTTAGCAGAATCTCCGCCTCGAATATGTCCTTCTTTTGTATCACGGTTTGATTCTAAAAAGTTGTGGGCAACAGTCAAGATGACATTTGGTGCCACAAAAATACCAGAACCAGACACGATATAGCGTTGGGAACCACCATTGTAAATAGTGTAAATCATACTAGCAGCAGTAGCAGGTTGTCCTTCATAAGTGACGTGCTTCAAATCTAGACCACCGTTGATAATCGCACGATTACCATTTTCAGCTTCTTTTGGAAGTTCTTCCTTGTTTTTTAGAATGCTTTCTGTCTCAACTTTAGGGCTATCCTTCTTGTCTAGGATTGCTGAAGTATCTATGTTTTTTACGGGTGTATCAGGATAAGCTTGATCGTGGATTTCTTCAGGAAGCAAGTCAGTAGTTTTAGTTTCTGCTACAGTCTTCTCTTCTATTGGTTTAACAGTTTTTTCTGATTTCTCTGCTTTCTCTGACTCTTGAGGTGTAGAAATTACAGGACTTTCATTTTTGACTTCTGGTTTGTTTTTTTCAGCTTCGGCCAATTTTTCTACATTTGGTTGAGAGCTTGTAGCTTCAATTTTTGCTTCGTCAGCTAGTGCTGTACCAGATGCAAAAAAAGCGAGCCCGACCATAACCGAAGCAACTCCAACGGTTAATTTTCTGATGCTAAAAGTTTGCCCTTTCTCAAAAAGGTATCGATTCATAATGTACTCCTAGTTTGAATAAAGACAGTCAGCTACTGTCTGAGCCCAAGTATGACTTGGAAACGATTTTTTTTAGCGATAGTTAAATTTTGTGCAATAGTTTGAGACTAACCCCTCCCTATATTTAAGCGCTTTCATTTTGAGATAAAAAATTTAAATTGCCATCTTAATCTTTAAAATGACCTAAAAATCTTTAATATAACAAATATACTAAATTATTCCAAGAAATGCAATAGAGAAATGCAAGAAAATCCATCTAATTTAAAGAAATTCTTTCACTTTTTAAAGAAAAAAATACATCCTTTCAAGAATTAAACTGAATGAAAGAATGTATTCAAAAAAAAGTCAGAGTAATTTTTGTATCGCCTCTTCAATTTGTTTTGGCTCTGTTTTTGAAGAGAAGCGTTCAAAGACCTGCCCATCTCGACCGATGAGAAACTTAGCGAAATTCCATTCGATTCGTTTTCCTAGTGGACCAGATTTTTGTTCTTTCAACCAAACATAGAGAGGATCTGCTTCCTTACCGTTGACCTTGATCTTGGCAAAACGTGGGAAGCTGGTCTGATAATGTAGGCTACAGAAGGCGTTGATTTCCTCTGCGCTACCTGGTGCTTGTCCCATAAACTGATTGCAAGGGAAGTCTAAAATTTCAAATCCCTGATCTTGATAGCGGTCATAGAGTTCTTGGAGTCCTTGGTACTGGGGCGTTAAACCACATCCAGTAGCAGTGTTGACAACCAAGAGAATCTTACCACGATAGGTCTCTAGTGGAGTTTCTTGATGGTCTTGGTTCAAGACTGAAAAATCGTATAGTGAAGTCATTGCTTGCTTTTCTCCTTCTGTTTGGTATTTTTAGGAGTTTTCTCCTCCTGTAGTGATAGAAATCCGTAGGTCAGGGTTCCAAAAATGCTACCGATAATGAGGCCATACATCAGGAAAGGACCACTTTTATCGAATTGCATGAGCAACTTCACAAAATCTGAAAGGGGCATCTGCTGAACGAAGACTTTATGAAAGATGAGTAAGGTAAAGAGGCCAATCTGAATACCGATAAACACAATCCAGCTTCGGAATTTGATTTGGGCTTTGCTGTAGGTTTTGAGAATGATTTCTGATTTGTCATCCTTTTCAAGATGAAGCTCTTGGACGGCTTTTTGAGCTTTTATACTCATGAACAAAATGAGTCCAAAATAGATGTAGGGCATAACATTTCGAACAATTTCTATAAAGCTTCCGAACAAAATATAGAACAGGAAGAGAATGAAGGAAGAGTAAAAGATTTGGATCATGGAACGGGCGCAAGCCTTGTAGATAACCTCTTGACGGCATTCATCAAAAGGGCCTTGGATATGAAAGAAATTTCGAAGTAGGCGAGTGGTTAAGTCTTCTTTTTTCATGGGTGATTTCTCCTAAATGAACGATGCTATTTTGTTTCTTTTACGAATTGATAGAGATAATAAAGATAAGTAATAGAAGAAAGGATAGCGATAGTTAGCAGTATATAATATTTCCAATTGCTTGAAATGAGCGTCAGTTGTGGTAAGGATAGAATCATAAAGATTAGTGCTAAGTTGAGTATGCGCGTTTTTTGGGAGTCGATTTTTAGATAAGTCAATCCTTTGTTGAGTGCTGGAACAAAGACTGGAAGGAGGACTATATCGTAGATTGGCAAGTTCCCTGAAACGATGATGAAGATGAGCAGAGAACTGAACAAAAGATGATAGATAAGTAAAGTTACTAGTGATTTCATAGGGCACCTCCTAATCCTCATCTTGATCTTTCTTAGTTTTTGCAATGCGACGGGAGATGAGGAACTGTATACTCGCTCCGAAGAAGATAGAACCGAGAATGCTTGATACACCATTTCTTATAGTGAGAAGAGAATTAAAATAGTCCGGACTTTCACCTATGAGTATATGGAGAAGAGGAGTTATAAAAAACATCCATAGACCAAAGAACAAACCTGCTTTCAGACCTGGGTGGTGTAGTTGCTTACTTTCTTTCTCATTCAGCATATCTGGATCAATAGCTGTAATCCCTGTTTTTTTCATTTGGTAGGTGACATAGCCAGCAGCGATGAGGGCAATCACTAAAATTAGAGGAGGATAGATTAGAGCCACTTCTTGAGGGTATTTATAGGCCAGAAGGAGTGGAATAAGATTTCCGAAAATCATCAGATAAAAAAGAACGATAAAGACTTGGTTCCCAATACGATCGGCCTCACGCCGTTTGTATTCGTCAAGGGGACCAGAAATGCCGTATGTGCGTTTGATGAGTTTTTCAGTGAAGGTTTCTTTTTTCATAAGTTGGCTCCTTTTTTAAAAATCTTCCTCCCAAAAGAGACTGTTGAGGTCAGTTTGGAGGCTGCGGGCGAGATTGAGACAAAGTTCCAGGGTTGGGTTGTACTTGTCGTTTTCAATCATATTGATGGTTTGTCTCGAGACACCGATATCCTTGGCGAGTTCGAGCTGGGAAATGCCCAGTTCCTTGCGAAATTCTTTCACACGATTCATATGTTCTCCTTTCTGATTTGTGTCGTATATATTTGACTATATTATATTCTTCTATAGAGCGAATGTCAAGCATATTTGACATATTTCTTAAAGAAATCTTACTTGTTTTTGACCTATTTGTCTGACTAGTGCAAGCTAGTCGGATTTGTGGTAAAATAGATAAGATATGACAAAAGAATTTCATCATGTAACGGTCTTACTCCACGAAACGGTTGATATGCTAGACGTAAAGCCTGACGGTATCTACGTTGATGCGACTTTGGGTGGAGCGGGCCATAGCGAATATTTATTAAGTAAATTAAGTGAAAAAGGCCATCTCTATGCCTTTGACCAAGACCAGAATGCCATTGATAATGCGCAAAAACGCTTGGCACCCTATATCGAAAAAGGGATGGTAACCTTTATCAAGGATAATTTCCGTCATTTACAGGCACGTTTGCGCGAAGCTGGTGTTCAGGAAATTGATGGAATTTGTTATGACTTGGGAGTGTCTAGTCCTCAGTTGGACCAGCGGGAGCGTGGTTTTTCTTATAAGAAGGATGCGCCACTGGATATGCGGATGAATCAGGAAGCTAGTCTGACAGCCTATGAGGTAGTGAATCACTATGACTATCATGACTTGGTTCGTATTTTCTTCAAGTATGGTGAGGATAAGTTTTCTAAACAGATTGCGCGTAAGATTGAACAAGCACGTGAAGTCAAGCCAATCGAGACAACGACTGAGTTGGCAGAGATTATCAAGTCGGCCAAACCTGCTAAGGAACTCAAGAAGAAGGGGCATCCTGCCAAGCAGATTTTCCAGGCTATTCGAATTGAAGTCAATGATGAACTGGGAGCGGCAGATGAATCTATCCAGCAGGCTATGGACATGTTGGCTCTAGATGGTAGAATTTCAGTGATTACCTTTCATTCCTTGGAAGACCGCTTGACCAAGCAATTGTTCAAGGAAGCTTCAACAGTGGAAGTTCCTAAAGGTTTGCCTTTCATCCCAGATGATCTCAAGCCCAAGATGGAATTGGTATCCCGTAAGCCAATCTTGCCAAGTGTGGAAGAGTTAGAAGCCAATAACCGCTCGCATTCAGCTAAGTTGCGCGTGGCCAGAAAAATTCACAAGTAAGAGGAAAAAATGGTAGATAAAAAAGAAACAACCAGTCAATTCTTGCAGAGTCGTATCAAAAAATTCTCCCGTGTGGAGAAGGCTTTTTATCTTTCCATCGCTTTTACGGCTCTCGTCTTAGCAGTGAGCATTATCTTTATGCAAACACGACTTTTGCAAGTGCAAAGTGATTTGACAAAAATCAATGCGCAGATAGAGGAAAAGAAAACAGAGCTGGACGATGCCAAGCAGGAAGTGAATGAATTGATTCGTTCAGAGCGCTTGAAAGAGATTGCAGATAAAAAAGATTTGAAATTGAATAACGAAAATATCCGAACAGCGGAGTAAGATATGAAATGGACAGAAAAAATAACCCGATTTGCGCTAAAAAATCGTAAATCTCCAGCAGAAAACCGTAGAATAGTCGGCAAGTACATCAGTTTGTTAGCTGTCGTACTTTTCGCTATCTTTTTGGCTAATTTTGCGTATATTATAGCAAAAGGTAATATATTTGGTACTGACTTGGTTAAAGAGGCTAAAAAGGTTCACCAAACAACCCGAACAGTTCCTGCCAAACGTGGGACTATCTATGACCGAAATGGAGTGCCAATCGCTGAAGATGCGACCTCTTATAACGTCTATGCTGTTATTGATAAAAAATACAAGTCAGCAACTGGAAAAATTCTTTATGTAGAGGATTCGCAGTTTAATAAGGTAGCTGAAGTCTTCCATAAGTATTTGGATATGGATGAAGCTTATGTGAAAGAGCAACTAGCTCAACCAAATCTGACCCAAGTTTCCTTTGGAGCAAAAGGAAATGGGATTACCTATGCCAATATGATGGCTATTAAAAAAGACTTGAAAGATGCTAGTGTAGAAGGGATTGACTTCACAACTAGCCCTAACAGAAGCTATCCAAATGGACAATTTGCTTCTAGTTTTATTGGCTTAGCCCAACTCCATGAAAATGAGGATGGCAGTAAGAGTTTGTTAGGAACTTCTGGTTTGGAGAGTTCTTTAAATACCATTCTTGCTGGGACAGACGGTATTATTACCTATGAAAAAGACCGTGTAGGAAATATCGTACCAGGTACAGAACTGGTATCGCAACAAACTGTGGATGGCAAGGATGTTTATACAACATTGTCTAGTCCGCTACAATCTTTCATGGAAACTCAGATGGATGCCTTTCTAGAAAAAGTAAAAGGTAAGTATATGACCGCGACCTTGGTCAGTGCAAAGACCGGTGAAATTCTCGCTACCACCCAACGACCTACCTTTAATGCAGATACTAAAGAAGGAATCACTGAGGACTTTGTTTGGCGTGACATTCTTTATCAAAGTAACTATGAACCAGGATCAACCATGAAGGTTATGACGTTAGCTTCTTCTATTGATAATAATACCTTCCCAAGTGGAGAATACTTCAATAGCAGTGAATTAAAAATAGCGGATGCGACGATTCGAGATTGGGATGTTAATGATGGTTTGACTACTGGTAGGATGATGACTTTCTCACAAGGTTTCGCTCACTCCAGTAATGTTGGAATGAGTCTACTTGAACAAAAAATGGGAGATGCTACTTGGTTGGATTATCTAAACCGCTTTAAATTTGGGGTCCCAACTCGCTTTGGTTTGACAGATGAATACGCTGGTCAACTTCCAGCTGATAATATTGTCAATATTGCTCAAAGCTCATTTGGGCAAGGGATTTCAGTAACACAAACACAAATGCTTCGTGCCTTTACAGCTATTGCTAATGATGGAGTTATGCTGGAGCCAAAATTTATAAGTGCTATTTATGATACTAACAATCAGTCTGTACGAAAGTCTCAAAAAGAGATTGTAGGAAAACCTGTATCTGAAGATGCAGCAAGCTTGACTCGTACTAACATGATATTAGTTGGGACGGACCCTCTATATGGAACTATGTATAATCACTACACAGGAAAGCCAATTATAACAGTTCCTGGACAAAATGTAGCAGTTAAATCCGGTACGGCTCAAATCGCTGATGAGAAAAATGGAGGATACTTGGTTGGTTCTACCAATTATATTTTCTCAGTTGTGACTATGAATCCTGCTGAAAATCCTGATTTTATCTTGTATGTAACGGTTCAACAGCCTGAGCATTATTCAGCTGCCCAGTTGGGAGAGTTTTCCAATCCAATATTGGAGCGGGCTTCAGCGATGAAAGAATCTCTGAACCTTCAATCTCCAGCTAAGAATTTAGATCAAGTGACGACAGAATCTTCGTATGCAATGCCTAGCATCAAGGATATTTCACCTGGTGATTTGGCGGAAGCCTTACGTCGAAATATTGTGCAACCAATCGTTGTTGGTACTGGAACAAAGATTAAAGAGACTTCTGTAGAAGAAGGAAAAAATCTTGCACCAAACCAACAAGTTCTCCTTTTATCGGATAAGGTAGAAGAAATTCCAGATATGTATGGCTGGAAAAAAGAGACTGCTGAGACCTTTGCTAAATGGTTGGATATTGAGCTAGAATTTGAAGGTTCAGGTTCCGTCGTCCAAAAGCAAGACGTTCGGACCAATACAGCTATCAAAAACATTAAAAAAATTAAATTAACTTTAGGAGACTAATATGTTTATTTCCATCAGTGCTGGAATTGTGACATTTTTACTAACTTTAGTGGGAATTCCAGCCTTCATCCAATTTTATAGAAAGGCGCAAATTACAGGCCAGCAGATGCATGAGGATGTCAAACAGCACCAGGCAAAAGCTGGGACTCCTACAATGGGGGGGCTTGTTTTCCTCATTGCTGCAGTTGTGGTGAGTTTCCTCGTCGCTCTTTTTTCGAAACAATTGACCAATAATGTTGGTATGATTTTGTTTATTTTGGTCTTGTATGGCTTGGTTGGTTTTTTAGATGACTTTCTCAAGGTCTTCCGAAAGATCAATGAGGGGCTAAACCCCAAACAGAAATTGGCTCTTCAACTTCTAGGTGGTGTCATTTTCTACCTTTTTTATGAGCGTGGGGGCGATATGCTCTCTGTCTTTGGTTACCAAGTACATCTAGGGATTTTCTATATTATCTTCGCTCTTTTCTGGCTAGTTGGTTTTTCAAACGCAGTGAACTTGACAGATGGTATTGACGGTCTAGCTAGTATTTCAGTTGTGATTAGCTTGTCTGCTTATGGAGTTATTGCCTATGTGCAAGGTCAGATGGATATCCTTCTGGTGATTTTTGCCATGATTGGTGGTTTACTTGGTTTCTTCGTCTTTAACCATAAGCCTGCCAAAGTCTTTATGGGGGATGTGGGAAGTTTGGCCCTAGGTGGAATGCTGGCAGCTATCTCTATGGCCCTCCACCAAGAATGGACTCTCTTGATTATCGGAATTGTTTATGTTTTTGAAACAACTTCGGTTATGATGCAAGTTGGATACTTCAAAATGACAGGTGGTAAACGTATTTTCCGTATGACTCCTGTACATCACCATTTTGAGCTTGGAGGATTGTCTGGTAAAGGAAATCCTTGGAGCGAGTGGAAGGTTGACTTCTTCTTTTGGGGAGTGGGGCTCCTAGCAAGTCTCTTGACCCTAGCCTTTTTATACCTACTGTAAAAAATAATCTTTTATTGATAAAAGAAACCAGGATGAAGCTTATCTTCATCCTGGTTTTTGTGTGGTTAAAAGTTAGTTGGTTTCATCCTTCTTACTCTTAAGTAGAAAAGTCGCTGTTAGGACTAGACTCAATCCTGACAAGAATAGTAGTGGATTGGATGTTTCACCAGTAGCTGGAAGTTGTTCTTTAGGAGAATGATTTGCCGATTGGACAAAGTCTGGACTAGATGAAACTTGCTTAGAGCTATTGGCTAATGGTTTGATATCTGTTTCACTTGCTTTTTGCTCTGCAGTAGTTGATGTTCCATTAGCTTGATAAACGACTGCATAGGTACTGAAATGAGTAGTCGTAAATTCTGCCATTCCCTCGCGAATAGTAAAATCGAGTGCCTGTAACTCTTTTGATGGAGTTAGGTAGTAGACATTTTCGACAGCAGAGGAAATAGGCAAGCGGACCAAGACAGCTCCTTTTGGTTGCAAACTCTGATCTGTTGAATTTTTAAGGTGAAGATCGTAAGCATCATAGGTCTTACCAAATAGTTCTTGGGCTAATACACGTCTGCTAGAAATGTGAGAAATTCCCTCTAAGTCAGTTGCCCCTCCAATAATTTCCACTTTAGTCTTTTCATCCTTTAAGACACGAAGTATATATTCAGGAACAGAAACCGTAGGCGCTTGCTCTTGTCCTGCTGTGCCGATAGGTTTAGTGTACTCAGGGACGTTTACTACAGGTGGCTGTTCTTGTCCTGCTGTACCGATAGATTTAGTGTATTCAGGAACAGAAGCAGTAGGTGGTTGTTCTAGTCCTGCTGTGCCGATAGGTTTCGTGTACTCAGGGATAGAAACAGTAGGCGGTTGTTCTAGTCCTGCTGTGCCGATAGGTTTAGTGTATTCAGGAATATTTACTACAGGCGGTTGTTCCTGTCCAGCCGTTCCGATAGGTTTCGTGTATTCAGGGATAGAAACAGTAGGTGGCTGTTCTTGTCCCATTGTGCCGATAGGCTTAGTATACTCAGGAATAGAAACGGTAGGTGGCTGTTCTTGTCCCACTGTGCCGATAGGTTTAGTATATTCAGGAATAGAAATAGTAGGCGGTTGTTCTAGTCCTGCTGTGCCGATAGGTTTAGTGTATTCAGGGATAGAAACCGTAGGTGGTTGTTCTAGTCCTGCTGTGCTGATAGGCTTGGTGTATTTAGGAATTTCTACAATAGGAGCAGGATCATCTCCCTTGCTTGTAGTTGGTTGCTGATTCTCAACCTTCTTCTCATCCTTTTTGGTAAAGATAGCTACTACAGGACTGCTTGTTGTATTTCCCTGGATAGAATAAGCTTCTATCGCATTTCCAATTTTTCGATTGGTTTCGTCAGGGATAGGGATTTGTACCTGATTATCTTGAATTGATAAGACAGTCTGATCTCCAGTCGTAACTAGATGATTATCGTCTATCCTGCGTAAAACGAGTGGATCTTTGATGCCTGGGAAGGTCACAGCGATGGCTTCCCAATCTCCAGCTGGAAGAGTTAAAGAGATGTTTTTATCCCCTTCCTTAAGTGGTGCGATACTTGGACTATCCAAGCTTACAGCTGGAGCCTTAATCACATCAAATGAATCTAGAGAAATTTTCTTGCGACCTGCTGATGAATTTGGATCAACTTTCAATGTCAAAATATGATTACCGTCGGTCAGATTAGTAAATTCTCCAATTAAGGTTGCCTTTTGGGTAGCGCCAGCAGTGTAGAAGTCTAGACTTGGCATTTCTTTTCCATCCAGTGTCACGAGAGCTTTTCCGAGAGCGGATGTTTTAAGTCCGTAAATTCGAATACCTGTTCCAGTAAATGGAATGGTTGCCTGAGCTTCTGAAGCGATACTTGGGTCGGCGTTATTGATGTCCGCATATTTTTCTGTGCTCTTATATAATTCAGTATCGCTCCAATCTTTGAATTGAGATCCGTATTGAATGCGAGAGTCACGGTCATCCATTTTTTCAATAGTTGTTCCTTGTCCAGGTAAAACTTTAAAGTAGTCTAAGGAAATTTTGGAACGTTCACTGCCACGGTGTTTATGCTCTTGTTTTACAGTGATAGTCATCACATGAGCACCATCTGACAATCCTGTGAAGCGACCGATAAGGCTACCTTTTTCAGTTGCACCTGCAGTATAGAAGTCCAGTTCACCGACTGATTTACCATCGATTTTGACTTCAGCGATTCCCAATTGAGATGATTTGAGACCATAGATTTCAATGCCAACACCATTGAAAGGAATGGTTGCTGTCGCATCTTTATCTGTATAGTTACCTAGTGAAAGGTCGGCAAACTTCTCTGTTCCTTCAAATAATTCTGAGTCTGCCCAGTTTCCAAATGCAGAACCGTATTGGATTCGACTATCACGGTCATCCATCACTTGGTTATAGGTTTCGACATTGGACTTTTCGGATACCTGTGTAGAAACATTACCCAGCATAGCCTTAACAGTATAAGTGTAGGCGAGTTGAGGATCGAGTGAACGGTCGATAAAATGGGTTTGATTGGTCACAAATTCTCTGCTTGCAGAGGTTTGGCCGGATTCGTCTTTCACTTGTCTTTGGATAACATAGTGGGTAGCACCTTCTACTTGGTTGAAGGTAAGTTCGGCAGTGACGCCATTTTGTCGAACTGCTGTCAGACTGGTTACACGACCAGGGAAATGTTCAAAGGTAATGACATCACCTTTTTGTGTTGCCAGTTGAATGCGGCCATCTTTAAGAACAGTTGCTTTGACAGATTTGCCATTAACCTTAACCTGACTGGCTTCGATATTTGGATAATCTACAACTAGGTCTCCACCGACATTTGAAAGGAAGGACAAGCTTTGCAGGTTTTTATCTTTCCACTTCATGCTGACTTCAAAGTTACCACGAGCAACCAGACCAGAAACCTGACCGTCTTTCCAAGCATCTGGAAGGGCTGGCAATGGTGCAATGTAGCCAGTGTGTGATTGAAGAAGCATTTCTGCAATTCCACTGGTTGCTCCAAAGTTTCCATCGATTTGGAAAGGTGCGTGCGTATCCCAAAGGTTTTCTAGGGTTGAATATTTGAGCTGTTCAGCGAGCAAGCGATGGGCACGGTTACCGTCTAAGAGACGAGCCCAGAGGTTGATTTTATTGGCCTTAGACCAACCAGTACCACCATCTCCACGGTGGTTGAGGGTAGCACGCGCAGCTTCTAAGTATTCAGCCTGATCCTTGCTAAAGAGCGTACCTGGGAAGAGACCTACCAGATGGGAAACGTGGCGGTGGTGATTTTCAATCCCTTCATTGGTGAATTGGGGACTGTCCTCCTCGTACCATTCCTTGATACGTCCTTCTTTGTTAATGTGAAGTGGTTTTAGTTTGTCAAATTTAGCCTTTACCTCTGTAACTAAGTCTTTGTCGACATTCAGATGGTTAGCGACTTCCATGTAGTCATGGAATAACTGCCAGACTAGCGATTGGTCAAAGGTATTTCCGATGGTGATGGTACCGTGTTCTGGTGAGTAGGATGGAGAAGACACCCAACGGTCACTGGCCTTGTCATAGTGCAAGAAGGAGTTCCAGAACTTAGCAGTTTCCTTGAGCATTGGATAGATCTTTTCTTTGAGATAAGTCTCATCCTTGGTGAATTTATAGTAGTCATAAACGTTCTGCATCATCCAAGCATTAGCTGCTGGCGACCAACCCCAATAGTAATTCCAACCAGGGGTAGTCCAGCCAAATGGTGTCGCCTGGGTATGAACCAGCCAGCCATTTTCTTGTCCATCTTTGGATTCGATACCAGCGTATTCCTTGGCAGCGATACGGCCATAGTAACGCATATCGTCAATGTAATTGATCATTGGCTTGGCTGTTTCAGCTAGATTGCTCATGTAGGCTGGCCAATAGTTCATTTGCAAGTTGACATTGAGGTGGTAGTCAGCGTTCCAAGGTGGATTGTCTACAGCATTCCAGACTCCTTGTAGGTTGGCAGGAAGGGCATCTGTCCGATCACGAGATGAACTAATCAATAAATAACGTCCGTATTGGAAGAAGAGTTCTTCCAGTTTTTGCCCTTTGCTAGGGTTATAGGTCTGAAGGGCCTCTTTTGTCGTTTGAGCAGTATTGCTTCCACCTAGGTTTAGTTTGACGCGGTTAAAGAGGCTTTGATAGTCTTTGATATGGTTCTTTTTAAGTGTCTCGTAGTCTTTGCCCCTAGCTGCTTCTACAATGCCTTTAACTGTTTTTTCGAGGTCAATGTCTTTGCGATAGTTTGTTTTTGGATTCTGAGCAAAGTTAGTCTTGGCACTGAGTAAAAGCGTAGCGTAGCTAGCTCCTGTGATTGTTAAACTATCCTCATGGACAGTAACTTTTCCGTCCGTTTTAATTCCTAGATAGGATGCGAACTGGAGGCCATTATCTTTGACTGTACCTTTTAGTAGGATACCATTTGGGTCTGTCGTAACATGGCCACTCTTGTAGTTAGAATATTCCGCTGAGTAGTCTCCGTTAGCAAGTAAATCTTCTGTTAAGCTATTCCAAACTGTAAAATCAAGTTTTTTGTCCCCTTTTTGGGTCAAGTGGGTCACGGTGACATCATCAGGATAGCTGGAGAAGGTTTCTCTTTTAAAGGTCGTTCCATCTTGGGTGTAAGAAGTTGTAGTAGTGGCTTCTGTGATATCCAAACCACGGTGATAGTCTGTAACTGTATCCAGCCCCTTTTTCTGGTTATTGAAGACCATGAAGATATCACCAAAGGCTAGATAACGTCCATACTGGGCGTTGTTTGGTCCAACTAGATTTTGTTCAGCTAATCGTTTGGCTTTTTGGCGATCTCCGTCTTCAAGGGCTTTACGAATCTCTGCCAAGACCTTATATCGCTCCTGATAGTTTCCTCCATTATAGTCGGTACTGTCGGGACGCGGTCCACCTGACCAAAGAGTTTTTTCGTTGTATTGGATTCTCTCCTCGCCAATGAGACCAAAAACCTTAGCACCCATTTCACCATTCCCAACTGGGAGTGCTTGTTTTTCCCAGCCATCATAGGAAGGAGCTGTTGGTCGATCATAGTTTAGGTGATAGTTGCTTTGTTCTGTCACAGGTAGTTCTGGTTTTTCGGTTTCCTTATTTTCATTAGGTTTTACAATAGCCTCAGTACTGGCTTGATTAGTTGTAGCAGAAGTAACATCAGCATTAGCGGGTTTGCTTTCAGAAGAACTATTATTAGCTAGAACTGGTTTTGTATGATCAATTGGCACGTTTGGCTGTGTATGCTCAGTTGATTCACTTGCTTTCGTTATAGTGTCTGTCTTAACTGTAGTTTTCTCTAATGCAGGCTCGTTTTGCTGTACTTCAATAGTATCAGCAGAGACGGTATGACTAGCTAGAAAAACCGCTCCAAGCAAAACAGAGGCTGTGCCGACTGTTAGCTTTCGAATACTGTAGCGACAGGATTTCTCCCTCCAAATTTTTTCCATAGAAACCTCCTTTATTAATTAAAAGCGCTTTCATTTTTAATGAGGCGAACTTTTGTTTCTATATTGTATTGTTAATCTAATTTTACCAGCTAATGAAGTGTTGTCAAGAGGATTTGAGAAGGATATATATTTGATATTGTTTTGTATTAAAAAAGTGGAGGAAACGAATAGTAAGGGAGTGTATTTTTTATATTCTTTCTAGTTTTGACTAGAAAGATAAGCCAACTTTAATTACAGCTTACTCATCTCTGAAAGCGTAAAACAAACTAGTCAGGGTGGCTAGTTTGTGGTATAATGAAAGAGACTCAAAAAGAAACAGGAGAAAAATGATGGATTTACTTTTAGCAATTGTATTGATTGTGCTAGCTTTTCTAGGAGGAGCTCTTGGGGGAATGTACTTGGTTCGTAAGCAAATTGAAAAAGAATTCGCTGACAACCCACGTTTGAATGCTGAAGCAGTTCGTACTCTTTTGAGTGCAAATGGTCAAAAACCAAGCGAAGCTAAGGTACAACAAGTTTACCACCAAATCATCCGCCAACAAAAAGCAGCCCTTGCTAACAATAAAAAGAAAAAATAAATAAGGAAAAGTCTGGGATGAAAGTTCCAGACTTCTCACTATGTTGGCTATGGTTTAGGGATGAGACTTTTTCCTTGCATTCTATTGATATTTGATTATGATTAAGAGAGATAGTTGTTGATGAAGTTGTTCTTCAGTTCATAAAGACAAGTAATCATAATGAACTATCAATCAGAAAAAAGACTAGAAAGAAGACTGTATGGATAATCGACCAATTGGTTTTTTGGATTCGGGTGTCGGGGGCTTGACCGTTGTGCGCGAGCTCATGCGCCAGCTTCCCCATGAAGAAATCGTCTATATTGGAGATTCGGCACGGGCGCCCTATGGTCCCCGTCCTGCTGAGCAAATTCGTGAATATACTTGGCAGTTGGTCAACTTTCTCTTGACCAAGGATGTCAAAATGATTGTCATTGCTTGTAATACTGCGACTGCGGTCGTCTGGGAAGAAATCAAGGCTCAACTAGATATTCCTGTCCTAGGTGTGATTTTGCCAGGAGCTTCGGCAGCCATCAAGTCCAGACAAGGTGGGAAAATCGGAGTGATTGGAACGCCCATGACGGTACAATCAGACATCTACCGTCAGAAAATCCATGATTTAGATCCGGACTTACAGGTGGAGAGTTTGGCCTGTCCCAAGTTTGCCCCTTTGGTCGAGTCTGGCGCCCTGTCAACCAGTGTCACCAAGAAAGTGGTCTATGAAACCCTGCGTCCCTTGGTTGGAAAGGTGGATAGTCTGATTTTGGGCTGTACCCATTATCCGCTTCTCAGACCCATTATTCAAAATGTCATGGGGCCCAAGGTTCAACTTATCGATAGTGGGGCAGAGTGCGTACGAGACATTTCAGTCTTACTAAATTATTTTGAAATCAATCGTGGTCGCGATGCTGGACCACTCCATCACCGTTTTTACACAACAGCCAGCAGCCAAAGTTTTGCACAAATTGGTGAAGAATGGCTGGAAAAAGAGATTCATGTGGAGCATGTAGAATTATGACAAATAAAATTTATGAATACAAGGATGACCAGGACTGGTATGTTGGTTCCTATAGTATTTTTGGTGGCATCCGGACGTTGACTGATGAAGACTTGGATTTTCCTCTAGTTGAATTGGCCAAAATCTTTCGAGACGAGGAACGAGGTTTTCCACTTTCAGTTACTGTTTTACGCTATGGTTCTCTCTACCGTTTATTGTCTTTTGTAGTAGATATCCTCAACCAAGAAGCAGGACGAAATTTGGAAGTCATCCAACGTCAGGGAGCCTTGCTCTTGGTTGAAAACGGACAACTCTTGCATGTAGAATTGCCTAAAGAAGGTGTTGATGTAGAAGCTTTCTTTGAGACAAACAAGGTCAGAGAAACTCTGCTCATTGCGACTCGAAACGAGGGCAAGACCAAGGAATTCCGAGCTATCTTTGACAAACTAGGCTATGATGTGGAAAATCTTAATGACTATCCTGACCTGCCTGAAGTAGCAGAAACAGGCATGACCTTCGAAGAAAATGCCCGTCTCAAGGCAGAAACCATTTCTCAATTAACGGGCAAGATGGTTCTTGCAGACGATTCTGGACTTAAAGTTGATGTTTTGGGAGGTTTGCCTGGTGTCTGGTCGGCTCGTTTTGCAGGCGTCGGAGCAACTGACCGTGAAAACAATGCCAAACTCTTGCACGAATTGGCCATGGTCTTTGAACTCAAGGACCGCTCGGCTCAATTCCATACAACCCTAGTTGTAGCCAGTCCAAACAAGGAAAGTTTGGTTGTTGAAGCAGACTGGCCAGGCTACATTAACTTTGAACCTAAGGGTGAAAATGGCTTTGGCTATGATCCTCTCTTCCTTGTAGGGGAGACAGGCAAGTCATCAGCTGAATTAACCCTTGAAGAAAAAAATAGTCAATCTCACCGTGCCTTAGCCGTTAAGAAACTTTTGGAGGTATTTCCATCATGGCAAAGCAAACCATCATTGTAATGAGCGATTCTCATGGCGATAGCTTGATTGTGGAAGAAATCCGTGATCGCTATGTCGGCAAAGTTGATGCCGTTTTTCATAATGGTGATTCTGAACTGCGTCCGGATTCTCCACTTTGGGAGGGCATCCGTGTAGTTAAAGGGAACATGGACTTCTACGCCGGCTACCCAGAACGTTTAGTGACTGAGCTTGGTTCGACCAAGATTATCCAAACTCATGGTCACTTGCTTGACATCAATTTCAATTTTCAAAAGTTGGACTACTGGGCTCAGGAAGAAGAGGCCGATATTTGTCTCTATGGTCACTTGCATGTGCCAAGTGCTTGGATGGAAGGCAAGACCCTCTTTCTAAATCCAGGTTCTATCAGTCAACCACGTGGGACCATCAGAGAATGTCTCTATGCCCGTGTGGAGATTGATGACAGTTACTTCAAAGTTGATTTTTTGACAAGAGACCATGAGGTGTATCCGGGCTTGTCCAAGGAGTTTAGCCGATGATTGCCAAGGAGTTTGAGACTTTCTTGTTGGGGCAGGAGGAAACATTTTTGACTCCTGCTAAAAATCTGGCTGTGTTGATTGATACCCACAATGCGGATCACGCTACCCTCTTGCTCAGTCAGATGACCTATACCCGTGTTCCCGTTGTGACAGATGAAAAACAGTTTGTTGGGACGATTGGGCTCAGAGATATTCTGGCTTATCAGATGGAGCATGATTTGAGTCAAGAAATCATGTCAGATACGGATATCGTTCATATGACGAGAACGGACGTAGCGGTCGTCTCGCCTGATTTTACCATTACGGAGGTCTTGCACAAGTTGGTAGATGAGTCCTTCTTACCTGTTGTGGATGCGTCAGGGATTTTCCAAGGAATTATCACGCGCAAGTCTATTCTCAAGGCAGTCAATGCCCTCTTGCATGACTTTAGTAAGGAATATGTGATTCGATGCAAATGAGAGATAGGGTTTCAGACTTTTTAGAGGAAAAGCAGGGCTTGTCTGCTAATTCCAAGCAGTCTTATAGGTATGATTTGGAACAATTTTTAGATATTGTAGGCGAGAGGGTTTCTGAAACTAGTCTCAAGATTTACCAAGCCCAGCTAGCCAATCTAAAAATCAGCGCCCAGAAACGAAAACTTTCGGCCTGTAATCAATTTCTCTACTTTCTCTATCAAAAAGGAGAGGTGGACAGCTTTTATCGTTTGGAATTAGCTAAACAAGCTGAGAAGAAGACGGAAAAGCCAGAAATTCTAGACCTAGCCTCTTTTTGGCAGGAAAGCGACTATCCAGAGGGCCGCTTGCTAGCGCTCTTAATCCTAGAAATGGGCCTCTTGCCCAGTGAGATTTTAGCCCTCAAGGTTGCGGATATCAATCTGGATTTTCAGGTGTTGCGAATCAAGAAGGCTTCCCAACAGAGGATTGTCAGCATTCCTACAACCTTGCTTTCAGAGTTGGAACCTTTGATGTGCCAGACCTATCTCTTTGAAAGGGCAGGGAAAGCCTATTCTCGTCAGTGGGCCTTTCGTCAGCTAGAATCCTTTGTCAAGGAGAAAGGTTTTCCGGCCTTATCAGCCCAAGCCCTACGGGAACAGTTCATTCTAAGACAAATAGAAAACAAGGTCGATTTGTACGAAATTGCAAAAAAACTAGGATTAAAAACAGTCCTGACCTTAGAAAAATATAGATAATGGATATTAAATTAAAAGATTTTGAAGGGCCTCTGGACTTGCTCTTGCACCTGGTTTCTAAGTACCAGATGGATATCTACGATGTGCCCATTACGGAAGTCATCGAACAGTATCTAGCCTATGTCTCAACCCTGCAGGCCATGCGTCTGGAAGTGACGGGCGAGTATATGGTCATGGCCAGTCAGCTCATGCTGATCAAGAGCCGCAAGCTTCTTCCAAAGGTAGCGGAAGTAACCGATTTGGAGGATGACCTGGAGCAGGATCTCCTCTCTCAAATCGAAGAATATCGCAAGTTCAAGCTCTTGGGGGAGCACTTGGAAGCCAAGCACCAAGAACGGGCCCAGCACTATTCCAAAGCGCCGACAGAGTTGATTTATGAAGATGCGGAGCTTGTACATGACAAGACGACCATTGACCTCTTTTTGGCTTTTTCAAATATCCTAGCCAAGAAAAAAGAGGAGTTTGCACAGAATCACACGACTATCCTGCGGGATGAGTATAAGATTGAGGACATGATGGTTATCGTGAAAGAGTCCTTGACTGGACGAGATCAATTGCGCTTGCAGGATTTGTTTAAGGAAGCCCAGAATCTCCAAGAGGTCATCACCCTCTTTTTGGCAACCCTAGAGTTAATCAAAACCCAGGAGCTGACCCTCGTGCAAGAGGAGAGTTTCGGAGATATCTATCTCATGGAAAAGAAGGAAGAAAGTCAAGTGGCCCAAAGCTAGACTTGATAGAGAGGAAAGATGAGTACTTTAGCAAAAATAGAAGCGCTCTTGTTTGTAGCAGGCGAAGATGGGATTCGAGTCCGTCAGTTGGCTGAACTCCTATCGCTTCCCCCGACAGGCATCCAACAGAGTTTAGAAAAATTAGCCCAGAAGTATGAAAAAGACCAAGATTCGAGCTTGTCCCTGATCGAGACAGGTGGTGCATACAGATTGGTTACCAAGCCTCAATTTGCAGCGATTTTGAAGGAATACTCTAAGGCACCTATCAACCAGAGCTTGTCTCGGGCTGCTCTTGAGACCTTGTCCATCATTGCTTACAAACAGCCCATCACACGGATAGAGATTGATGCCATCCGTGGGGTCAACTCGAGTGGGGCCTTGGCAAAGTTGCAGGCCTTTGACTTGATACGAGAAGACGGGAAAAAAGAAGTGTTGGGTCGCCCCAACCTCTATGTGACTACAGATTATTTCCTAGATTACATGGGGATAAACCATTTAGAAGAATTACCAGTGATTGATGAGCTTGAGATTCAAGCCCAAGAAAGCCAATTATTTGGTGAAAGGATAGAAGAAGATGAGAATCAATAAGTATATTGCCCACGCAGGTGTGGCCAGTAGGAGAAAAGCAGAAGAGCTGATCAAGCAAGGTTTGGTGACGGTTAACGGTCAAGTGGTACGTGAACTAGCAACGACCATCAAGTCAGGCGACAAGGTCGAAGTTGAAGGTCAACCTATCTACAACGAAGAAAAGGTCTATTATCTGCTTAACAAACCACGCGGTGTCATTTCCAGTGTGACAGATGACAAGGGGCGTAAGACTGTTGTCGACCTCTTGCCCAACGTGAAAGAGCGCATCTACCCTGTAGGTCGTTTGGACTGGGATACATCAGGAGTCTTGATTTTGACCAATGATGGAGATTTTACGGATGAAATGATTCACCCTCGTAATGAGATTGACAAGGTCTATGTCGCGCGTGTTAAAGGTGTGGCCAATAAGGATAATCTCCGCCCCTTGACCCGTGGACTTGAGATTGATGGTAAGAAAACCAAGCCGGCTGTCTATGAAATTCTCAAAGTGGATCCAGTCAAAAACCGCTCTGTGGTGCAGTTGACTATCCATGAAGGGCGTAACCACCAGGTTAAAAAGATGTTTGAAGCTGTCGGTCTTCAAGTGGACAAGTTGTCACGGACCCGTTTTGGACATCTAGACTTGACAGGACTCCGTCCAGGAGAATCCCGTCGTCTTAATAAAAAAGAAATCAGCCAACTACACAACATGGCTGTAACCAAGAAATAATGAAACGAATTTTAATAGCGCCTGTGCGCTTTTACCAACAGTTTATCTCACCAGCCTTTCCACCCTCTTGTCGCTTTGAGCCGACTTGTTCCAACTACATGATTGAGGCTATTGAAAAACATGGCTTCAAGGGTGTTTTGATGGGCTTGACTCGGATTTTACGTTGTCATCCCTGGTCGAAAACAGGTAAGGACCCCGTCCCAGACCATTTTTCTTTAAAGAGAAATTCAAAATAAATTGGATTCTAATGTATAAAACACAGATAGATGATACTTGGTCTTTATCAAGTTCCATCTATCTGTGTTTTTATTTATTATTGATGTTTCTGCTATTTATTCCAAAATGTTTTTACCCTCTTTAACACGCCAATGATAGTCTGATAAAATAATATCTTCGAGGGAGTAGCTAGCCTTCCAATCAAGGTATTTTTTAGCTTTTGATGCGTCTGCTAGGACGCTAGCTGGGTCACCAGCACGGCGAGCAACAATTTCGTGTGGTATTTTTTGATTCAGTAATTCTTCAGCAGTTTTAAAGATTTCTTTGACGGTATAGCCTTTTTCAGTTCCTAAATTAAAGATTTGAGAAGAACTGTTTTCTTGAAATAGATAATCCATCCCTTTCACATGAGCCTGTGCAAGGTCCAAGACATGAATGTAATCTCGAATACATGAACCGTCACGTGTATCGTAGTCATCTCCAAATATTTTTAGGCTATCATTTTGTCCCAATGCGGTTTTGTTGATATTGGGAATGATGTGAGTTGGATTTTTTACACGCAGGCCGTTTGAAGCATCCATTTCAGCCCCAGCAACATTAAAGTAACGGAAAATAACATATTTCCAATCGTAACGATTAGCCATCCAGTAAATCATTCGTTCGCCCATCAGTTTTGTTTCTGCATAAGGGTTGACAGGGTCGAGCAGGGTATCTTCAGTTGCAGGCTTGTCAATACAGTTATTACCATAGAGGGAAGCAGTCGAAGAGAACATGATTTTTTGAATGCCAACTTCAGATAAGACTTTGAGAACTTGGTTCATACCAGCAACATTGGCAGTGAAGTATTTACTTGGATTTTCAATACTTTCGCTCACAACAATCTCACCTGCACAATGCAGAACAGCATCAATCTGATTTTCTTCTAAGTAATCCTTTAAGGCACTAGCATCATAAACATCCAGTTGTTTAAAGCTAGCACGACTATCTACAGCTGAACGATTTCCTGTAGAAAGATTATCTAAGACATGCACCTTGTAGCCAGCATTTAAAAGAGCTTTAACGGTATGGGAGCCAATGTACCCAGCCCCACCTGTAACAAGAATTGTTTTGGTCATGATTTTTTTCCTTTTTCTAGTTTTGTACTATTTTAAAGAAAGAAGAAAGGAAAGTCAACTATTTTCTGTAAATTTCATGAAAAATATGAACGATTTTGGCATCGGATTGTTTTTTTGTTTGGAAATCAAGTTTCGAGTTAATCTTGGAATGTTTCTTGGATTTTATATCACATGCAAGAAAATACAAGCTTTTTCTAAGATACAGTAAGACTAAGATACTAATTTAGAAATCCACCTTCCCGCTATCCTTCTCCTATAAAAAGTGGTAAAATGGATGAAAGAAAGAAGGAACTGAAATGACAACATTATTTTCAAAAATCAAAGAAGTAACAGAACTTGCTGCGATCTCAGGTCATGAAGCACCTGTCCGTGCTTATCTTCGTGAAAAGTTGACACCGCATGTGGATGAAGTGGTGACAGATGGCTTGGGTGGCATTTTCGGGATTAAACATTCAGAAGCTGCGGATGCACCGCGCGTCTTGGTCGCTTCTCATATGGATGAAGTTGGTTTTATGGTCAGCGAAATTAAGCCAGACGGTACCTTTCGTGTTGTAGAAATTGGTGGCTGGAACCCTATGGTGGTTAGCAGCCAACGCTTTAAACTCTTGACTCGTGACGGTCGTGAAATTCCTGTGATTTCAGGTTCTGTCCCTCCACATTTGACTCGTGGTAAGGGTGGACCAACCATGCCTGCTATTGCAGATATCGTCTTTGATGGTGGTTTTGCGGATAAGGCTGAGGCAGAAAGTTTTGGCATCCGTCCTGGAGATACCATCGTACCAGATAGTTCTGCAATCTTGACAGCCAATGAAAAAAATATCATCTCAAAAGCTTGGGACAACCGCTACGGTGTGCTTATGGTTAGCGAGTTGGCGGAAGCTCTTTCAGGTCAAAAACTCGGAAATGAACTCTATCTTGGCTCTAACGTCCAAGAAGAAGTTGGTCTCCGAGGTGCTCATACATCTACAACCAAGTTTGATCCAGAAGTCTTCCTAGCAGTTGATTGCTCACCTGCTGGTGATGTCTACGGTGGTCAAGGCAAGATTGGGGATGGAACCTTGATTCGTTTCTATGATCCAGGTCATTTGCTTCTCCCAGGTATGAAGGACTTCCTTTTGACAACAGCTGAGGAAGCTGGTATCAAGTACCAATACTACTGTGGAAAAGGCGGAACAGACGCTGGCGCAGCTCACCTGAAAAATGGTGGTGTCCCATCTACAACAATTGGTGTTTGCGCTCGTTATATCCATTCTCATCAAACCCTCTACGCTATGGATGACTTCCTAGAAGCTCAAGCTTTCTTGCAAGCCTTGGTGAAGAAATTGGATCGTTCAACAGTTGATTTGATTAAAAATTATTAAACCATAAGGGAGGTGGTAGGGATGGTAGAACCAAACCTAGAAAGCCTTGTAAAAGATCTTTACAATCATGCTCGACATGATTTGAGTGAAGATTTAGTTGCTGCTCTCCTAGAGACTGCTAAAAAACTGCCTTCTACAAATGAGCAATTGCTGGCAGTCCGTCTCTCGGGTCTAGTCAATCGTGAATTGCTCCTAAATCCTAAACATCCGGCACCTGAGTTGCTCAACTTGGCTCGCTTTATCAAAAGAGAAGAAGCTAAGTACAGAGGAACTGCAGCTTCTGCGATTATGTATGGGGAGCTCTTTAAAATGCTTTGATTCCATTGTGGATCAAAGCATTTTTTATATGGTAGAAAAGCAATTCTTGGTTAGGAAAAGAAAAAAGCCATCCCATTCAGGATAGCTTCTTGGTTCTTAGATTTGTTCAGCGATGACCTTTTCAGCAAGGTTCATGGCGTGGTCAGATACACGAGTATAGTGGGAAATGATGTCGATAAAGTTGACCCCAGCTTGTGTTGAACACTCACCCTTGTTGAGGCGTTTGATGTGGGTCTTTCTGAGAACACGCTCCATATTGTTGATTTCTTTATGGCGTTCAATCAGACTTTGAGCTTTTTCAATATCATTGTTTTCCACGCTATCAAGGGCATCCTTGATAAAGCCAGTGGTTTTTTGATAGATATCAGCCAATTCCTGCAAAGCAGCTTCAGAAAACTCAACATTTTTACGTTGAAGGTAGTCAGTCAGATTGATTAGGGCCTCAGCGTGATCCCCAATCCGTTCCAAATCACGGGATGAATCAAGGATGTTGGTCAGCACTTCACTTTCTTTCTGGCTAAGGGCTTCACTTGAAAGAGTAATAAGGTAACGAGTCAATTTTTCATCAATGGTATTGATGGCTTCTTCCGTCTTGTGGCCTTTTTCAGCAACCTTTTCATTGAGGTCAATGATGTAGTTGTATGAAAGGTCAAAGGCTTTGGAAGCATAATTTCCCAAGTGAAGTAGTTCTTTCTTTGCATTTCCGAGAGCGATTGATGGAGCTTGTTTAATCAAATGCTCATCAAGATAAAGTGGCTCGTACTTCACAACTTCATCTTCACCAGGGATGAGCTTGGTTACAAAGTAGGCTAAGGCTCCGATGAATGGAAATTGTACAATGGTGTTACTTACGTTAAAGGCACCGTGAGAGAAGGCGATGGTCATCTCAGGTGAGAGGTGAAGGAGTGCCTGGAAGTACTCAATCATAGATGTAAATGGGCCTAATAAGATTAAGCAAAGAATGGTTCCTAAAACGTTAAAGGTGACGTGGGTTGCAGCAACGCGTTTCGCAGAGACATTGGCTCCAGCTGCCGCGATGATAACTGTTAGGGTTGTCCCAATATTATCCCCGAAAAGAACTGGTAGTGAACCTTTAAGGTCCAGGAATCCGCCTGCATAGAGACCTTGCAAAATCCCGATTGTCGCAGAAGAAGCTTGGATGAGGACGGTAATCACTGCACCGGCAAAAACTCCTAATACAGGATTTTGTCCCAAGGTTACCATGTATTCCTTGAATTGTGGTAAATCTTTAAGAGGGCTCATACCGGCACTGATGAGGTTTAGAGCATAGAAGATTCCCCCTACACCAAACAGGATGCGTCCGATATTGTTTGCTGTTCTATTTTTTGTAAAGAAGAGGAACATGGTTCCAAGGAAAATCAGGGGTAAAGCATACTCACCAAGCTTGAAACCGATGATAAAGGAAGTAACGGTGGTTCCGATGTTGGCTCCCATGATAATTCCGATAGCCTGTCTAAGAGTGAGAAGACTAGCGCTGACCAGTCCAACCGTGATAACTGTAACCCCTGTACTTGACTGAATCAGGGCAGTCACGACAATTCCTACTAGAACACCTAAAAAGGGATTGCTAGTGTACTTGTCAATGTAAAAACGAAGGCGATCTCCAGCAGCTTGTTGCAAACCGTCTCCCATGGTCTTAATACTATATAAGAATAGTCCTAGACCACCTAAAAAGTGAAATAAAATTTCCTGCCAATTAATGGACATTTCTTTTTCCTCCGAAAAATAATAACGGAATTTCTCCTATTCTATTTTAAAGGATAAAAGTAAATCTAACAAGTGTTAAGCTAAGATTTTAGAAAGAAAATTCGTTAGAATGGACCTTAATTATATTAATTTTACCAATTTCTAACCTAGATATAGGTATTTCCTTTTATATATTGACATTTAAAAGAAATATTTTAAAATGAGGGAGGAATTATCTTGGTCCCTGTGATTGGGATAAAAATTTTATAAAGAAAGTTAAGCGCTTTCTTTTATGCAACAAAATCAATCTTTTAGGAGAAGAAAATGAAGAATCCATTTTTTGAAAGACGTTGTCGTTATAGTATTCGTAAGTTATCAGTAGGAGCCTGCTCGCTAATGATTGGTGCTGTTTTATTTGCTGGTCCAGCCTTGGCTGAAGAAACTGCAGTTCCTGAAAATAAGGGAGTCAATACAGAGCTTGTTTCAGGAGAGAATGAGCATCCAACTAATGAAGCTGACAAGCAGCATGAAGGAGAACAGACTAGAGAAAACAAGTTAGAAAAGGCAGAAGGAGTAGCGACAGCATCTGAAACTGCTTCGCCAGCAAGCAATGAAGCTGCAACTACTGAAACCGCAGAGGCAGCTAGCGTAGCTAAACCAGAGGAAAAAGCAAGTGAGGTGGCTGCAGAAACACCATCTGCAGAAGTAAAACCTAAGTCTGACAAGGAAACAGAAGCAAAGCCTGAAGAAACTAGCCAAGGGGATGAGTCTAAGCCAGCAGCAGAAGCTAATAAGACTGAAAAAGAAGTTCAGCCAGATGTCCCTAAAAATACAGAAAAAACATTAAAACCAAAGGAAATCAAATTTAATTCTTGGGAGGATTTGTTGAAATGGGAACCGGGTGCGCGTGAGGATGATCCCATCAATCGTTCTTCTGTTGAACTTGCTAAGCGCCATAGAGGCCAGTTGGTGAACGAAAAAGCAAGTAGAAGAGCCAAAGTTCAGGCGCTAGCAAATACCAACTCAAAGGCTAAAGACCACGCTTCTGTTGGTGGAGAAGAATTCAAGGCCTACGCCTTTGACTACTGGCAATACTTGGATTCAATGGTCTTCTGGGAAGGTCTAGTCCCAACTCCAGATGTCATTGATGCAGGACATCGTAACGGAGTTCCCGTTTATGGAACACTTTTCTTCAACTGGTCCAACAGTATTGCTGACCAAGAGAAATTTGTTGCTGCTTTGAAACAAGATGAGGATGGAACCTTCCCTATTGCACGAAAACTTGTCGACCTTGCTAAGTACTATGGCTTTGATGGGTATTTTATCAACCAAGAAACAACAGGTGACTTAGTGACGCCTCTTGGTGAAAAAATGCGTCAATTCATGCTCTATACAAAGGAATATGCGGCAAAAGTCAACCATCCAATCAAGTATGCTTGGTACGATGCCATGACCTATAAATATGGTCGTTATCACGAAGACGGTCTAGGTGATTACAACTACCAGTTCATGCAAAAAGAAGGTGACAAGGTCCCTGCGGATCAATTCTTTGCTAATTTCAACTGGAATAAGGAAAAGAATGACCACTCTGTAGAAATGGCAAAATGGCTGGAACGTAGCCAATATGATGTCTTTGCAGGATTGGAATTGCAACAAGGTGGTTCTTATAAGACAAAAGTTAAATGGGATGCCCTCTTAGATGAAAAAGGCAAGTTACGTTTGTCACTTGGACTCTTTGCACCAGATACAATTACCAGTCTAGGAAAAACAGGTGAAGACTACCACAAAAACGAAGATATCTTCTTCACAGGTTACCAAGGAGATCCGACAGCTCAAAAACCAGCGGACAAAGAGTGGTATGGGATTGCTAATTTAGTTGCAGACCGCACACCAGCAGTGGGCCGGACCTTCACTACCTCCTTTAATACAGGCCATGGTAGAAAGTGGTTTGTAGACGGAAAGGTTTCTAAGGATTCTGAGTGGAACTACCGTTCGGTTTCAGGTATCTTGCCAACATGGCGCTGGTGGCAGACTTCAACAGGGGAGAAACTTCGTGCAGAATATGATTTTACAGATGCCTACAATGGCGGAAATTCCCTTAAATTCTCAGGTAATGTAGCTGGTAAGACGGACCAAGATGTGAATTTGTATTCTACTAAGTTAGAAGTAACTGAGAAAACCAAACTTCGTGTTGCCCACAAGGGAGGAAAAGGCTCGAAAGTTTATATGGCCTTCTCTACAACTCCAGACTACAAATTCGATGATGCAGATGCATGGAAAGAGCTAACCCTTTCTGACAACTGGACAAATGAAGAATTTGATCTCAGCTCACTAGCAGGTAAAACCATCTATGCAGTCAAACTCTTCTTCGAGCATGAAGGAGCTGTAAAAGATTATCAGTTTAACCTAGGTCAATTAACAATTTCAGACAATCACCAAGCACCACAAGCGCCTACAGGCCTTTCTGTGGTGAAACAATCTCTTAAAAATGCCCAAGAAGCTGAAGCAGTTGTTCAATTTTCGGGTAACCAAGATGCGGATTTCTATGAAGTCTACGAAAAAGATGGGGATAACTGGCGTTTGTTGACAGGTTCATCTGCTTCAACGATCTACTTGCCAAGAGTTAGCCGTTCTGCTAATGCGACTGGTACGACGCAAGAATTGAAAGTCGTTGCAGTTGGTAAAAATGGCCTTCGTTCAGAAGCTGCGACGACATCCTTTAACTGGGGCATGACTGTTCTGGATACGACTCTCCCAAGACCTTTGGCTGAAAATATTGTTCCAGGGGCAACGGTTATCGGTAGCACTTTCCCGAATACCGAAGGTGGAGAAGGTATTGAAGGTATGTTGAACGGTACCATTACCAGTCTTTCAGACAAGTGGTCTTCAGGACAATTGAGCGGTAGTGTCGATATTCGTTTGACCCAACCACGTCGTGTTGTCAGATGGGTAATGGATCATGCGGGAGCTGGTGGGGAGTCTGTTAACGATGGTTTGATGAACACCAAGGATTTTGATCTTTACTACAAGGATACAGATGGCGAGTGGAAACTAGCTAAGGAAGTTCGTGGCAATAAAGCCCACGTTACAGATATCACTCTTGACAAACCAATAACCGCTCAAGACTGGCGTTTGCATGTCATTACTTCTGATAACGGAACACCTTGGAAGGCCATTCGTATCTACAACTGGAAGATGTACGAAACCTTGGACACAGAAAGTCAAAATATTCCAATGGCTAAGGTAGCTGCTCGTTCACTTGGAAACCACCAAGTTCAACTGGGCTTCTCTGATGTTCCGGCAGGCGCAACCATCACCGTTTACGACAAGGCTGATTCACAAACACCGATTGCAACCTTGAAGACTGAAACTGGTGGTGACTTGGCAACAGCTCCATTGGGCTTTGATAAGCAACCAACTCTCCTCTACTATCGTACCCAACTTCCTGGCAAAGAAATCAGTAACACCTTGGCTGTAGCGATTCCACAGGATGAGAGAAAAATTGTTGCAGTTAGCCTTGAAAAAGGACCTAAAAAGACAGTTTATAAAGAAGGAGAAAAACTGGACCTCAGATGCGGAACACTCCGTGTTCAATACGAAGGGGGACAAGTCGACGAGCTGATTAACCTTACTCACTCAGGTGTGACGGTATCTGGATACGACGCTCATCAAAAAGGGGAACAAAACCTAACACTGCAATACCTTGGTTTACCAGTGTCAGGTGATCTGAAAGTCCAAGTGACAGGACAGGATGAAGGAAAACCAAAAGAAGTAGCGGGCTTGTATATTACTAAGAAACCAAAAACAGACTATCTAGTAGGAAATCAACTGGATCTCTCTGAAGGTCGCTTTGGTGTTCTCTATGATGACGAGACAGAAGAGACTCACAGCTTTACTGATGAAGGTGTTGAAATCACGGGCTACGATGCTCAGAAGACTGGACGCCAGACCTTGACCCTGCATTACAAGGGGCACACAGCTGAGTTTGATGTCTTGGTTTCTCCAAAGGCTGCAGTTAATGATGAATACCTTAAACAAGAAATCACTGCTGCCCAAGGCCGTCAGTCAACCCTTGCCTATACCTTCTCAAGTGAGGATAAACAAGCTGTACTAGTAGAGAAACTCAATGCAGCGAAAGCTGTTGCAGAAAACCACAATGCTAGCCAAGAAGAAGTCAACCGGGCTTTGAATGAGTTGAAACAAGCAGGGACAGACTTGGATGGAAATCAACGTTATCAGACAGCTAGAGAAGAATTGGAAGGCTTGCTCGAATCCGTCCGTGAAAAAGATCCTAAAGCTGAGTTGATTGAACAAGCAGAAACTTTGTTGGCTTCAGAGATGCCAACTCCACAAGCTTTTGCGGACATGAAAGAAAAGCTGAATAAGAAACTAGCTCCTGCAGAAGAAAGTCATCATGTTGGTAGCATGGATCCAAGTGAAGTAGCCCCAACAGTTGAGGTCCTCCCTGAACTAGTTGTTGAAACTGAAACAATAGCCTATGAACGTCAAGAGCGACCAAGTGCGAACCTTCTTAAAGGTCAACGTCAACTTGTCCAAAAAGGAGAAGAAGGGCAGATTCATCGTCTAGTAGAAGTAGATGCTCAAGGCAATCGTACTCTTCGTACAACAGAAGTTCTCAAGGAAGCTGTTCCAGAGATTACCGAAGTAGGTACAAAAGTTCTTTCAAGTAATCAACCAGCTGAGGGAGTAAAAGACCTGGTTCTAGAAATTCCGAAACTAGAAGTTGAAGAGGATACAGTGGCCTTCAATCGTCAAGAGCGACCAAGTGCGAACCTTCTTAAAGGTCAACGTCAACTTGTCCAAGCAGGAGTTGAGGGACAAATTCGTCGTTTAGTAGAAGTAGATGCCCAAGGAAATCGCACTCTTCGTACAACAGAAGTTCTCAAGGAAGCTGTTCCAGAAATTACCGAAGTAGGTACAAAAGTTCTATCAAGCAATCAACCAGCTGAGGGAGTAAAAGACTTAGTTTTAGAAATTCCGAAATTAGAAATTGAAGAGGATACAGTGGCTTTCGAACGCCAAGAACGCCCAAATCCAAATCTCCCAGTCGGTCAACGTCGACTTGTCCAAGCAGGAGTTGAGGGACAAATTCGTCGCTTGGTTGAAGTAGATAGTCAAGGCAATCGTACTCTTCGTACAACAGAAGTTCTCAAGGAAGCTGTTCCAGAGATTACCGAAGTAGGTACAAAAGTTCTATCAAGCAATCAACCAGCGGAAGGAGTAAAAGACCTGGTTCTAGAAACTCCGAAACTAGAAGTTGAAGAAATTGCAGTATCCTTTGAACGTCAAGAACGTCCAAACTCAGAGCTTCTCAAAGGTCAACGTCAACTTGTCCAAGCAGGAGTTGAGGGACAAATTCGTCGCTTTGTAGAAGTAGATACCCGAGGCAATCGTACCCTTCGTACAACAGAAGTTCTCAAGGAAGCTCTTCCAGAAATTGTTGAAATTGGAACAAAAGTAAAAACTGAACCAGCAGTAGCGCCTACACAAGAAAAACCAGTCCAAAATACAGCAGTTAAATCAGAAGAAGCAAGAAAACAATTGCCAAATACAGGGACTGCTGATGCCAATGAAGTCCTAATAGCAGGATTGGCCAGCCTTGGTCTTGCTAGTTTAGCCTTGACATTGAAACAGAAAAAAGAGGATGAAGATTAAATATCGAAAAATCTTGTGAAATCTTTCCTTATATTTCCAAAGTGTGATATAATAGTTTCGAATAAAATAATTAAAGGGGTTTTTGTAACATGGCAAAACTTACTGTTAAAGACGTTGACTTGAAAGGTAAAAAAGTCCTCGTTCGTGTTGACTTCAACGTACCATTGAAAGATGGCGTAATCACTAACGACAACCGTATCACAGCAGCTCTTCCAACTATTAAGTACATCATCGAACAAGGTGGACGTGCAATTCTTTTCTCTCACCTTGGACGTGTGAAAGAAGAAGCTGATAAAGCTGGTAAATCACTTGCTCCTGTAGCAGCAGACTTGGCAGCTAAATTGGGTCAAGACGTTGTTTTCCCAGGTGTAACTCGTGGTGCTGAATTGGAAGCAGCTATCAACGCTCTTGAAGATGGACAAGTTCTCTTGGTTGAAAACACTCGTTACGAAGATGTTGACGGCAAGAAAGAATCTAAAAACGATCCTGAACTTGGTAAATACTGGGCATCACTTGGAGATGGTATCTTCGTAAACGATGCATTCGGTACAGCTCACCGTGCCCACGCATCTAACGTTGGTATCTCAGCAAACGTTGAAAAAGCAGTTGCTGGTTTCCTTCTTGAAAACGAAATTGCCTACATCCAAGAAGCAGTTGAAACTCCAGAACGTCCATTCGTAGCGATCCTTGGTGGTTCAAAAGTTTCAGACAAGATTGGTGTTATCGAAAACTTGCTTGAAAAAGCTGATAAAGTCCTTATCGGTGGTGGTATGACTTACACGTTCTACAAAGCACAAGGTATCGAAATCGGTAACTCACTTGTAGAAGAAGACAAATTGGATGTTGCGAAAGCTCTTCTTGAAAAAGCAAACGGTAAATTGATCTTGCCAGTTGACTCAAAAGAAGCTAACGCATTTGCTGGCTACACTGAAGTGCGTGACACTGAAGGTGAAGCAGTTTCTGAAGGCTTCCTTGGTCTTGACATCGGTCCAAAATCTATCGCTAAATTTGACGAAGCTTTGACTGGTGCGAAAACAGTTGTATGGAACGGACCTATGGGTGTATTTGAAAACCCAGACTTCCAAGCTGGTACAATCGGTGTGATGGACGCTATCGTGAAACAACCTGGCGTTAAATCAATCATCGGTGGTGGTGACTCAGCTGCCGCAGCGATTAACCTTGGCCGTGCAGACAAATTCTCATGGATCTCTACTGGTGGTGGAGCATCAATGGAACTTCTTGAAGGTAAAGTTCTTCCAGGACTTGCAGCCTTGACAGAAAAATAAGATTTTCTAAATGAATTAAAGAAGAGAGGGATGACAGTTCCTCTTTTCTTTTTGCTTAAAATAAAAACGCTTCCTCTTAACTATTGCTCATAAAATCAGCCAATTTATGATAAAATGGAAATAGAAAGTTGAGATTATGAGTTATTTTAAAAAATATAAATTCGATAAATCCCAGTTCAAGCTTGGTATGCGAACCTTTAAAACAGGTATTGCTGTTTTTCTAGTTCTCTTGATTTTTGGCTTTTTTGGTTGGAAAGGTCTTCAAATCGGTGCTTTGACAGCCGTTTTTAGCCTGAGGGAGAGTTTTGATAAGAGTGTCCATTTTGGGACTTCGCGTATTCTAGGAAATAGTATCGGTGGTCTCTATGCCCTGGTCTTCTTCTTATTAAATACCTTTTTCCACGAAGCCTTTTGGGTGACCTTGATAGTTGTTCCAATCTGCACCATGTTAACCATTATGACAAATGTAGCCATGAATAACAAAGCAGGGGTTATTGGTGGTGTAGCAGCTATGTTAATTATTACCCTATCGATTCCGAGTGGTGAGACGATTTTGTACGTGTTTGCGCGTGTATCAGAAACTTTCATGGGAGTTTTTGTCGCAATTCTCGTAAATTACGATATTGATCGTATTCGGCTCTTTTTAGAGAAAAAAGAAAAATAATGTTACATTTTATAACATTATCAATTGACGTTTGTCTTTTTTTAGACTATAATAGACAGAAAGAAGGAAATTGTAAATGAAGGAAAAAGAATTTCGCCGAAATATGGCTGTTTTTCCTATCGGCAGTGTTATGAAGTTGACCGATCTATCGGCGCGTCAGATTCGTTATTATGAAGATCAAGAGTTGATTAAGCCTGATCGAAACGAAGGGAACCGTCGCATGTATTCCTTGAATGACATGGATCGTCTGCTTGAAATCAAAGATTATATCTCTGAAGGTTATAATATCGCTGCCATTAAGAAAAAATATGCTGAACGTGAAGCGAAATCCAAGAAAGCGGTGAGTCAGACTGAGGTGCGTCGTGCACTTCATAATGAACTCCTCCAACAGGGTCGCTTTGCTTCAGTACGGTCACCTTTTGGTCGCGGTTAGACAACCGCAAGTAGTCATACATTAAGGAGAAAACTCATGCCAATCACAGCTGCAGATATTCGTCGTGAAGTCAAGGAAAAAAATGTTACCTTTATTCGTCTCATGTTCTCAGATATTTTGGGAACCATGAAAAACGTCGAAATTCCTGCTACAGATGAACAGTTAGATAAAGTCTTGTCAAACAAGGCTATGTTTGATGGATCTTCTATTGAAGGTTTTGTACGTATCAATGAGTCAGATATGTACTTGTACCCTGACTTGGATACATGGACAGTCTTCCCTTGGGGAGATGAAAATGGAAGTGTTGCAGGTTTGATCTGTGATGTCTATACAACAGAAGGTGAACCATTTGCAGGTGACCCTCGTGGCAATTTGAAACGTGCTCTTCGTCATATGGAAGAAGTAGGATTCAAATCTTTCAACCTTGGTCCAGAGCCAGAATTCTTCCTATTTAAGCTCGATGAAAATGGAGACCCAACACTTGAAGTGAATGACAAAGGTGGCTACTTTGATTTGGCGCCTACTGACCTTGCGGACAATACACGTCGTGAGATCGTCAATGTCTTGACCAAAATGGGATTTGAAGTAGAAGCGAGTCACCACGAGGTTGCGGTTGGACAACATGAGATTGACTTTAAGTATGATGAAGTTCTACGTGCTTGTGATAAGATTCAAATTTTTAAACTTGTTGTTAAAACCATTGCTCGCAAACATGGTCTTTACGCAACCTTTATGGCCAAACCAAAATTTGGTATTGCTGGATCAGGTATGCACTGTAATATGTCCTTGTTTGATGCAGAAGGAAATAATGCCTTCTTTGATCCAAATGATCCAAAAGGAATGCAGTTGTCAGAAACTGCCTACCATTTCCTTGGCGGTTTGATCAAGCATGCTTACAACTATACTGCTATCATGAACCCAACAGTTAACTCATATAAACGTTTGGTTCCAGGTTATGAAGCGCCGGTTTACATTGCTTGGGCTGGTCGTAACCGTTCGCCACTTGTGCGCGTGCCTGCTTCACGCGGTATGGGAACTCGTCTTGAGTTGCGTTCAGTCGATCCAATGGCGAACCCTTACATCGCTATGGCTGTTCTTTTGGAAGTTGGTTTGCATGGTATTGAAAATAAAATCGAAGCACCAGCTCCTATCGAAGAAAATATCTACATCATGACAGCAGAAGAGCGTAAGGAAGCTGGTATTACAGACCTTCCATCAACTCTTCACAACGCTTTGAAAGCTTTGACAGAAGATGAAGTTGTCAGAGCAGCTCTTGGTGAGCATATCTACACTAGTTTCCTTGAAGCCAAACGAATCGAATGGGCAAGCTATGCAACCTTTGTTTCACAATGGGAAATTGATAACTATTTAGACCTTTACTAATAGAGAAGAAAGATTGCCTGAGGGCGGTCTTTTTTTCTTGCTTTTTATATCGAGGTGTGATATATTTTGTATAACGTAGTGCGATATATCGAACTAAATAAGAGGTGATAAAAATGGAATTAACAGATAAGGTTCGTCGAGTTTATCTTCCGATGACGGAAACAGGTTTTTATATCTTGTTCTGTCTGCAAAAGGAACGTCATGGTTATAGTATTACGCAAAAGGTCAAGGAGATGACAGATTCGCAAGTCTTGATTAGTCCTGGAACTATGTATGGAACCTTGTCAAAGATGGAAAAGGATGGTTTGATTTCCTTTGTTCGCGAAGATGAAAAACGCAAAATCTATCAGATTACAGACTTGGGACGCAAAGTCTTAGATATTGAATTGAAACGTATTGGACGACTCTATAGAAACAGTCGGGAGGAAGGGTGATGGAAAAGAAGGTTGTTTATAGAATTGCTACCATTGCGGATTATGATAGAGAGGCTTTATATCTTAGAAAAATGCATGCTGAGGGCTGGAAACTTAAGGAAGTAACCCACTCTAACTTAGTAGTTTCGATTAAGTATACTTTTGAAAAGTGTCAGCCTGAGCAGGTGTCTTATCAGTTGGACTTTTATCCCATGAAAAAATCAGAGAGAGCCTCCTATTTACAACTATTTAAAGACTTTGGCTGGGAGCATATTACAAACTTTAATGGTTTTTCCTACTTTAGAAAGCTTCATTCTGGAATTGAGTCGGATGCTGAGTTTGAAATTTATAATGACGCGGCCGGGAAGCTAGCTATGCTCAAACGGATTTTAACGAGGCGGATGTTTCCTATTTTGCTTCTCTTTTTAGCTCTACTACCGGTTTTCTCAAAGTCTGTTAGTGGAGGTAGTTCTTTCAGTTGGGAAATGTTTTTGATTGCTAGTATACACTGTACTTTATTAATAGTTTATGCGATTCAGATTTCTTATATTTTTTGGAGATTATTTCAAAAGTGGAAAGAATTATCTGATAAATAACACCAGGCATGTTTTCTAATTTTGGGGTAAGACAATGAATAGCAAAGTACAATTTCGGATTTTTACGATTCTTGATGAAGACAAGAAAGAAGAATATTTACATGAAATGCATTTGAAAGGTTGGAGGTATAGAACTAGTCGTTTTGGTTTGTTCTATTTTGACCAATGTCAACCAGACGATGTCATCTACTGTATCTATGATTCTAGATTTCTTAAAAAATATAAGCATGAACTGCAAGATTTTAGAAATAGAGGTTGGGAATTGATAGAAGCAGGTTCTTGTACGATTCTTCGTAAATCGTCTTCTGATTTACTTCCAGAGGATCAAGTCTATATGAGCAAGGAACTTAGGTGGGAAGTTATGCGAAATAGACTTCGTTCATGTACAGTTGCTTTCTCAGGTGGTTTTGTTGTTTGTATGAGTTCGTTTAGAGAAGAATTGTCGCAATCTTTCTTTGTCATTTTTGCTCTATATGCCTTTATGATTTCTTATTTAATTCTTGGTTATTTAAGACTTAAAAGGGCATACCGAGTAGATAAACAGTAAGGTTCTAGGTCTTCAGACTGATTTTTAGCACTCTTGACAAAAGAGTGCTAATTTTTTGAGTTTTTGTCTTGACATTCTCTTTTAAGGGTGTATAATAGAATCATAAGTTAGCACTTGAGTGTATCGAGTGCTAATCGATCAGACAGAGAGGAGTGATGAGGTGGTTACAGAGCGTCAGCAGGATATTTTAAATCTGATTATTGACATCTTTACCAAAACGCACGAACCTGTCGGATCCAAAGCCTTGCAAGAGTCTATTAACTCTAGCAGTGCAACCATTCGTAATGATATGGCGGCTTTAGAAAAGCAAGGGTTGCTTGAGAAGGCTCATACTTCAAGTGGTCGGATGCCAAGTGTTGCTGGTTTTCAATACTATGTGAAACACTCACTGGATTTTGACCGTCTGGCTGAAAATGAGGTATATGAGATTGTCAAAGCCTTTGATCAGGAATTCTTCAAGCTAGAGGATATTCTGCAAGAGGCTGCTAATCTACTGACAGACTTGAGTGGCTGTACGGTAGTAGCACTGGATGTTGAGCCTAGCAGGCAACGTTTGACAGCCTTTGATATCGTCGTTCTGGGGCAACATACAGCCTTGGCAGTATTCACCCTAGACGAGTCGCGAACGGTTACCAGTCAGTTTCTGATTCCAAGGAACTTCTTGCAGGAGGATTTGCTGAAACTGAAGAGCATCATTCAGGAACGTTTCCTCGGCCACACCGTTCTAGATATTCACTACAAGATTCGGACGGAGATTCCGCAGATTATCCAGCGTTACTTTACAACAACGGACAATGTCATCGATCTCTTTGAACACATCTTTAAGGAAATGTTCAACGAAAACATTGTGGTGGCGGGCAAGGTCAATCTCTTGAATTTTGCCAATCTAGCAGCCTATCAGTTCTTTGACCAACCGCAAAAGGTGGCTCTGGAGATTCGTGAGGGGCTGCATGAAGACCAGATGCAAAATGTGCGTGTTGCGGACAGTCAAGAATCCTGTCTAGCTGACCTAGCGGTGATTAGTAGCAAGTTCCTCATTCCTTATCGGGGAGTTGGAATTCTAGCCATTATCGGTCCAGTCAATCTGGATTACCAACAGCTAATCAACCAAGTCAATGTGGTCAACCGTGTTTTGACCATGAAGTTGACAGATTTTTACCGCTACCTCAGCAGTAATCATTACGAAGTACATTAAGATTGAAATCATTAAAGGAGGCGAAAATGGCCCAAGATATAAAAAATGAAGAAGTAGAAGAAGTTCAAGAAGAGGAAGTTGTGGAAACAACTGAAGAAACGACTCCTGAGAAGTCTGAGTTGGACTTGGCAAATGAACGTGCAGATGAGTTCGAAAACAAATACCTTCGCGCTCATGCAGAAATGCAAAATATCCAACGACGTGCCAATGAAGAGCGTCAAAACTTGCAACGTTATCGTAGCCAGGATTTAGCCAAAGCGATTCTCCCTTCTTTGGACAACCTTGAGCGTGCACTTGCAGTTGAAGGTTTGACAGATGATGTGAAGAAGGGCTTGGAAATGGTGCAAGAAAGCTTGATTCACGCTTTGAAAGAAGAAGGGATCGAAGAAATCGTAGCTGACGGTGAATTTGACCATAACTATCATATGGCCATCCAAACTCTCCCAGCAGACGATGAACACCCAGCAGATACCATCGCCCAAGTCTTCCAAAAAGGCTACAAACTCCATGACCGCATCCTGCGCCCAGCAATGGTGGTTGTTTATAACTAGGCTAGATAGCTTAAAAAACTTGTCCGAAACGACAATAAACTATGAAGAAAGATAAGAGGCAAGCCGGAGGCTTGCAAGGAAGATATTTCCCGCCGTGGTGAAAGTTTCAGTAGCTTTTGCTACTGAAACAGGGGATTTTTGAGACAATAGGCTCAAAAATAAGTGATGAAATCCCGAAGGGAGTTGCTCACGTCCCCACCACTTAAGGGAAATATAAAAAAAAGAAAATTAACTAACAAGGAGAAAAACACATGTCTAAAATTATCGGTATTGACTTAGGTACAACAAACTCAGCAGTAGCAGTTCTTGAAGGAACTGAATCAAAAATCATCGCAAACCCAGAAGGGAACCGTACAACTCCATCTGTAGTCTCATTCAAAAACGGCGAAATCATCGTCGGTGATGCTGCAAAACGCCAAGCAGTAACAAATCCAGATACAGTTATCTCTATCAAATCTAAGATGGGAACTTCTGAAAAAGTTTCTGCTAACGGAAAAGAATACACTCCACAAGAAATCTCAGCTATGATTCTTCAATATTTGAAAGGTTATGCAGAAGAATATCTTGGTGAAAAAGTAACCAAAGCAGTTATCACAGTTCCTGCTTACTTTAACGATGCTCAACGTCAGGCAACTAAAGACGCTGGTAAAATCGCTGGTCTTGAAGTAGAACGTATCGTCAACGAACCAACTGCAGCCGCTCTTGCTTACGGTTTGGACAAGACTGACAAAGAAGAAAAAATCTTGGTATTTGACCTTGGTGGTGGTACATTCGACGTCTCTATCCTTGAATTGGGTGACGGTGTCTTTGACGTATTGTCAACTGCAGGGGACAACAAACTTGGTGGTGATGACTTTGACCAAAAAATTATTGACCACTTGGTAGCAGAATTCAAGAAAGAAAACGGTATTGACTTGTCTACTGACAAGATGGCTGTTCAACGTTTGAAAGATGCGGCTGAAAAAGCTAAGAAAGACCTTTCTGGTGTAACTTCAACACAAATCAGCTTGCCATTTATCACTGCTGGTGAGGCTGGACCTCTTCACTTGGAAATGACTTTGACTCGTGCTAAATTTGACGATTTGACTCGTGACCTTGTAGAACGTACAAAAGTTCCAGTTCGTCAAGCTCTTTCAGATGCAGGTTTGAGTTTGTCAGAAATCGACGAAGTTATCCTTGTTGGTGGTTCAACTCGTATCCCAGCCGTTGTAGAAGCTGTTAAGGCTGAAACTGGTAAAGAACCAAACAAATCAGTCAACCCTGACGAAGTAGTTGCTATGGGTGCTGCTATCCAAGGTGGTGTCATTACTGGTGATGTTAAAGACGTTGTCCTTCTTGATGTAACACCATTGTCACTTGGTATCGAAACAATGGGTGGTGTCTTCACAAAACTCATCGACCGCAATACTACTATTCCAACATCTAAATCACAAGTCTTCTCAACTGCAGCAGACAACCAACCAGCCGTTGATATCCACGTTCTTCAAGGTGAACGCCCAATGGCAGCAGATAACAAGACTCTTGGACGTTTCCAATTGACTGATATCCCAGCTGCACCTCGTGGAATTCCTCAAATCGAAGTAACATTTGACATCGACAAGAACGGTATCGTGTCTGTTAAGGCCAAAGACCTTGGAACTCAAAAAGAACAAACTATTGTGATCCAATCGAACTCAGGTTTGACTGATGAAGAAATCGACCGCATGATGAAAGATGCAGAAGCAAACGCTGAAGCAGATAAGAAACGTAAAGAAGAAGTAGACCTTCGTAACGAAGTAGACCAAGCAATCTTTGCGACTGAAAAGACAATCAAGGAAACTGAAGGAAAAGGCTTTGACGCAGAACGTGACGCTGCCCAAGCTGCCCTTGATGACCTTAAAAAAGCTCAAGAAGACAACAACTTGGACGACATGAAAGCAAAACTTGAAGCGTTGAACGAAAAAGCTCAAGGACTTGCTGTGAAACTCTACGAACAAGCCGCAGCAGCCCAACAAGCTCAAGCAGGAGCAGAAGGAGCACAAGCAACAGGAAACGCAGGCGATGACGTCGTAGACGGAGAGTTTACTGAAAAGTAAGATGCAAAGCCCGTTAAAACCTCACAGTGAAAATAGGAAATCTGACGCAGAAACTTTAGTTTCTAGGAAGATTTGTCTTTTTCACCAAGAGGTTAGGGCGTGCTCAATTCAGCTTAACAACTAAATGATAGGAAGAAATCCAGAGGTTGCAACCCAGCCTCTGTTTTTCGATAAAATAGAGGATGTTGCGTATGAAAAAAGTACTTTGTATCATTTATCCTAATTTTTCTCTTTATGAGATAAGCACTTTAACGAGTACTTTAGCTCTGTCTTTTGATATCACGATTGATTATGTAACTTCTGAGAATTCGATGGTGGTCTCTGAGGATGGTTTGCCCTGTCAACCGACGAAAACATTGGATCAGATCTGTATAGAAGATTATTCTTGTGTGATTTTGCCAGGAATGGTAAATATAGGTCCTGCTCTACAAGATGAGAAATTGATCTCATTTTTGAGAAGTCTTGATGAGCAAGATATCCTAATTGCAGCCATTTCTTCAGCGCCCCTTTTATTGGCGAAAGCAGGATTATTGAACGATACGAAATTTACAGGTGGGATTTGGCAAAACTTCTTTGACTATTTTGAATTTCTTCCACGTGAGAATTTCCAACCGAAAGTTCTTGTCCAAGATAAACAAATCATTACGGCTATTGGTTTTGCACATCAAGAGTTTGCAAGAAAAGTGATTTTCGGTTTAGGGTTGGCAGAAAATACGGACAACTATTTTAAAGAACAGAACGAGTATGCTGAAGAGGATTTGATATTTACTCTATCAGATGAAGAGTTTAATCAAGTAAAGCAGAGTATAGAAAACAGCCTCTAAAGATTTACATGAAAATTATAGAAAGGAACAAGGGTGTTCAGGGAATTGAACACGGGTTCCAGAATTTCTTACTAAATATAAAAGAAAGGAATTGAACCCGACCTAAATTCTCGGAAAAATGATAAATCTGCCTAGGAGCATCGCTCCAGCGTCAGATTTCCTATTTTTCAGTCGAATTTTACGGTCTTGGTATCTTGTATGAACAATACTGAATTTTATGATCGTCTGGGGGTGTCAAAAAACGCTTCGGCAGACGAGATCAAAAAGGCTTATCGTAAGCTTTCGAAAAAATATCACCCAGATATCAACAAGGAGCCTGGTGCTGAGGAAAAGTATAAGGAAGTTCAGGAAGCTTATGAGACTTTGAGTGACGACCAAAAACGTGCTGCCTATGACCAATACGGTGCTGCTGGAGCCAACGGTGGTTTTGGTGGAGCTGGTGGTTTCGGCGGTTTCGATGGGGCAGGAGGCTTCGGTGGTTTTGAAGATATCTTCTCAAGTTTCTTTGGCGGTGGTGGTGCTTCGCGCAATCCAAACGCTCCTCGTCAAGGGGATGACCTCCAGTATCGTGTGAACTTGACCTTTGAAGAAGCTATTTTTGGAGCTGAAAAAGAAGTTAAATACAATCGTGAAGCAAGCTGTAGTACATGTAATGGTTCTGGTGCTAAGCCAGGAACAAGTCCAGTCACTTGTGGACGCTGTCATGGAGCTGGTGTCATTAACGTTGATACACAAACTCCTCTTGGTATGATGCGTCGCCAAGTAACCTGTGATGTCTGTCATGGTCGCGGAAAAGAAATCAAAGATCCATGTACAACTTGTCACGGAACAGGTCATGAAAAACAAGCCCATAGTGTACATGTAAAAATCCCTGCTGGTGTGGAAACCGGTCAACAAATTCGCCTAGCAGGCCAAGGTGAAGCAGGCTTTAACGGTGGACCTTATGGTGACTTGTATGTAGTGGTTTCTGTGGAAGCCAGTGACAAGTTTGAACGTGAAGGAACCACTATCTTCTACAATCTCAACCTCAACTTTGTCCAAGCAGCTCTTGGTGATACAGTAGATATCCCAACTGTTCACGGTGATGTTGAATTGGTTATCCCAGAGGGAACTCAGACTGGTAAGAAATTCCGTCTACGTGGCAAGGGAGCTCCGAGCCTTCGTGGCGGTGCAGTTGGGGACCAATACGTTACTGTTAATGTCGTAACACCGACAGGCTTGAACGACCGCCAAAAAGCAGCCTTGAAAGAATTCGCAGCTGCGGGTGATTTAAAAGTCAATCCAAAGAAAAAAGGCTTTTTTGACCATATTAAAGATGCCTTTGAAGGAGAATAAAGTAAAAAGAGCCATCGGGCTCTTTTTACTTATCTTCAGTTTCCTGTATTTCTTTTATCACAGCTAGTCTAGTCTGGATATCTTTTTCCAAGACCTTAAACTTGTAAGTGAGGTCTTCTTGGTATTCCTTGATGAGTTCTTTTTGTTGGTCGATGATTTGCAGGCTATTTTGGATAATATCCACATCATCCTTGATAGCTTGAACGCGGTCAGTGGTATTCAAAACTTCATCTGTGATGGTTTGGCGATTTTTTGTGACCAGATAACTTCCGGCTGCAGCTCCTGCAAATAGCAGTAGGTTGGATAATTTCATGGCAACTCCTTAGGCGTTTTTGATAGTTTCAGCGACTTGAGCAAGTTTGTCAAAGTCTGGTTCGTGGGCGATAAAATCAATCTTGAGGTCATCGTCTGCACTGTAGCGAGGCACGAGGTGAACGTGGGTATGAAAGACGGTTTGCCCTGCGATTTCTTCACAGTTAGCAATGATATTCATACCAGCAGCCTTAGTAGCTTTCATGACTTTTTGAGCCACTTTTGGCACTTGGGCAAAGAGTTGGCTGGCGCTAGAAGGGTCCATTTCCAAAAGATTGCGATAGTGTTCTTTTGGCACGACCAAGGTGTGTCCTGGTGTCACTTGAGAGATATCAAGAAAGGCAAGAACCTGCTCATCTTCATATACTTTTGAAGCAGGAATTTCCCCTGCGATGATTTTACAAAAAATGCAATCTGACATAAAATCTACCTCTACTGTATTGAATTTTGATATAATATAGCTACATTATACCAGATTTGGAGAAAATATGTTAGAAATTAAAAATCTGACAGGTGGCTATGTCCATGTCCCTGTCTTGAAAGATGTGTCCTTTACTGTTGAAAGTGGGCAGTTAGTTGGTTTGATTGGTCTCAATGGCGCTGGGAAATCAACGACAATTAATGAAATTATCGGTCTGTTGACACCTTATAGCGGTTCTATCAATATCAATGGTCTGACCCTGCAAGAAGATGCAACGAGCTACCGCAAGCAGATTGGCTACATTCCTGAGACGCCTAGCCTGTATGAGGAATTGACCCTTAGAGAGCATATCGAAACGGTTGCTATGGCTTATAGTATTGAGCAAAAGGTAGCTTTTGAGCGAGTAGAACCTTTATTAAAAATGTTCCGTCTGGACCAGAAATTGGACTGGTTCCCTGTTCATTTTTCAAAAGGGATGAAGCAAAAGGTCATGATTATCTGTGCTTTTGTGGCGGATCCGAGTCTCTTTATCGTGGATGAGCCTTTCCTTGGTCTTGATCCTCTGGCTATTGCAGACTTGATTCAGCTTTTGGAAGTGGAAAAGCAAAAGGGTAAGTCTATTCTCATGAGTACTCACGTGCTGGATTCGGCGGAGAAGATGTGTGATGCCTTTGTCATTCTCCACAAGGGTGAGGTGCGTGCCAAGGGAAATCTCCTGCAACTGCGCGAAGCCTTTGATATGCCTGAGGCTAGTTTGAATGATATTTACTTGGCTCTGACCAAAGAGGAGGAGCTATGAAAGGCTTGTTTTTAAAGAGAAAGCAGGCTTTTCGTAAGGAGTGTCTTGGTTATCTGCGCTATGTTCTCAATGACCACTTTGTCTTGTTCCTGCTTGTTCTGCTGGGCTTTCTAGCCTACCAGTACAGTCAACTCTTACAACATTTTCCTGAAAATCATTGGCCTATTCTTTTGTTTGTAGGAATTACCTCTGTTTTACTTTTGCTTTGGGGTGGAATTGCCACTTATATGGAGGCTCCAGACAAGCTCTTTCTCTTGGTTGGAGAAGAGGAAATCAAGCTCCACCTCAAGCGTCAAACGGGCATTTCCCTAGTCTTTTGGCTCTTTATCCAGACCCTTTTCTTGCTGTTATTTGCGCCCTTATTTTTGGCAATGGGTTATGGTTTGCCTGTTTTTCTGGTCTATGTGCTTTTATTGGGGGTAGGAAAATATTTCCTCTTTCGTCAAAAGGCCAGCAAATTTTTCATTGAAACTGGACTGGACTGGGACTATGTTATTTCTCAAGAAAGCAAGCGCAAGCAAGTCTTGCTTCGTTTCTTTGCCCTCTTTACCCAGGTCAAGGGAATTTCAAACAGCGTCAAGCGTCGTGCCTATCTGGACTTTATCCTAAAGGCTGTTCAGAAGGTGCCTGGGAAGATTTGGCAAAATCTCTATCTGCGTTCTTATCTGCGAAATGGAGACCTCTTTGCCCTCAGTCTCCGTCTGCTCTTGCTGTCCATACTGGCGCAGGTCTTTATCGAGCAAGCTTGGATTGCGACAGCAGTGGTAGTTCTCTTTAACTACCTCTTGCTCTTCCAGTTGCTGGCCCTCTATCATGCCTTTGACTACCAGTATTTGACCCAACTTTTTCCACTAGATAAGGGACAAAAGGAAAAAGGCTTGCAGGCGGTAGTACGAGGATTGACCAGTTTGGTCTTAGTAGTGGAATTAGTCGTCGGCCTTGTGACATTCCAAGAAAAACTAGCCCTTCTAGCCTTGCTGGGTGCTGGTTTGGTTTTACTAGTCTTGTATTTGCCTTATCAGGTAAAACGTCAGATGCAGGACTAAGATGCTTATATGACACTAAAAAAGAAGTTGAGTTCAGTTTGTCTCAGCTTCTTTTTAGTTACTACAAGATAATGGTTGGTCCGTAGAGGCTCAACTTGGTCTTGACTTGGTCAAAGTGGAAGCGGTCATAGGCCCGCCAAGCGGCACGAGTAGGAGCATCTGGATCGAGAGCGCTGAGTCCCATGAGAAGACTGGAAGTCTGGTAAAATTTTTCCAGTTCAATCAAGACTCGATTATCCACTGTCTCAGCCTTGGCTAAAAAACCAAGAATAGAGTTTAATTGCTCCTGAAAGCGGACGTCGTCAGCGGTTGCCTGTTTGCATGCTTGATAGGCTTTGTTTAAGTCAGTAATCAAAGTCTGAGCTCTTTTGATAGGGTCTGTATCTGTCATGAGAATTCCTCCTTTCATCTGGGTGCTAGTCTTGTTTCTAGCAACTGTGTTTTGATACTGTCAGTTTATCATTTTTAGAGCTTTTTTCGCCTTCAAATCTTTAATTGTCCTTGAAATTTCCTGAATGGTACTGTTAAAATTTTATGATAAAATAGTTGTAAGATTATCATGCTTATTTGAGGAATAAGATACCCTTCAGGAGCGTTAAAGGCCTGTTTAGGATTTGGTAGGCTTGTATCATAGTATTTTTGCTATTCTCTTTTTAGGAAGAAATTGAAACAAGGAGAGTAAGAAGATGAGAATATTTGTTTTAGAGGATGACTTTTCCCAACAGACTAGGATTGAAACGACGATTGAGAAACTCTTGAAAGAACATCATATCGCTCCTAGCTCTTTTGCGGTCTTTGGCAAGCCAGACCAACTGCTGGCAGAGGTGCATGAGAAGGGGGCGCATCAGCTATTCTTTTTGGATATTGAGATTCGAAACGAGGAGATGAAGGGTCTGGAAGTGGCTAGAAAGATTCGGGATCGGGATCCTTATGCCCTGATTGTTTTTGTGACAACTCACTCGGAGTTTATGCCCCTGTCCTTTCGCTACCAAGTGTCTGCTTTGGACTACATTGATAAGGCCTTGTCGGCAGAGGAGTTTGAATCTCGGATCGAGACAGCCCTCCTCTATGCCAATAGTCAAGACAGTAAGAGTCTGGCGGAAGATTGCTTTTACTTTAAATCAAAATTTGCCCAATTCCAGTATCCTTTTAAAGAGATTTACTATCTCGAAACGTCGCCCAGAGCCCATCGTGTTATTCTCTATACTAAGACAGACAGGCTGGAATTTACAGCGAGTTTAGAGGAGGTTTTCAAGCAGGAGCCCCGTCTCTTGCAGTGCCACCGCTCTTTTCTCATCAATCCTGCCAATGTAGTTCGTTTGGATAAGAAAGAAAAACTCCTTTTCTTTCCCAATGGTGGGAGCTGTCTGATCGCGCGTTATAAGGTCAGGGAAGTGTCTGAAGCTATCAATAACTTACATTGAGTTAGGAGAGCTTATGTATAATATTTGGATTATATTGTATACACTAGTTATTATTGGGCTAGAAATTATCATGTTCTTTAAGGTAGATGGAATTGGTCTAACTTTTGAGAGAATTTTTAAGGCCTTTCTTCTGAAATTTCTTCTAGCAGCAATTGTTACAACTTTTAATTATTTAGTCTTGACTGACTATCTGTCATACTTTATAGAACCCTTGTTCGGCCTCAGCTTGTCTTTCTTATTGTTAAGAGGGCTTTCTAAAAGACTCCTTTTCTTTTATGGTCTCTTTCCAATTGTATTGATGGATATCTTTTACAGAAGTGTCTCCTATTTTGTGTTTCCGTTTTTTGGGAAAGGGATTGTAGATGGAGATGGAAATCCTGTCTTTTTGTTGATTATGATATTCGTTTGCTCCATAGTATTAGTCTTTTTGAAATGGTTGGACTATGATTTCACTAGCTTGAGAAGGGAGAGTATAGATAAAGATTTTCAAAAATCCCTGACTACGATTAACTGGATAATGGGGGCTTACTTTCTAGTCATGGAAACTTTGTCTTTCTTTGAATATGAACAAGTTATCCAATCAAAGACTGTTCGCCATTTTATTCTAGTGTTTTACCTACTCTTTTTTATGGGGATTGTCAAGAAGCTAGATACCTATTTGAAGGACAAACTTCATGAGAGACTGGACCAAGAGCAGGTCTTGCGCTACAGAGATATGGAACGCTATAGTCGGCATATAGAGGAACTTTACAAGGAAGTCCGGAGCTTTCGCCATGACTACACTAACCTCTTAACCAGCTTACGTCTGGGTATTGAAGAGGAGGATATGGAGCAGATAAAAGAGGTCTATGACTCGGTCTTAAAGGATTCTAGTGAAAAATTGCAGGACAATAAATATGACCTGGGCAGATTGGTGAATGTTCGAGACCGTGCCCTCAAAAGTCTTCTAGCAGGGAAATTTCTAAAAGCGAGAGATAAGAACATAGTCTTTAATGTCGAAGTTCCTGAGGAGATTCAGGTTGAGGGGATGAGCCTACTTGATTTTCTAACCATTGTGTCTATCCTTTGTGACAATGCTATTGAAGCCAGTGTAGAGGCCAGTCAACCTCACGTTTCAATCGCCTTTTTAAAAAATGGAGCACAGGAGACCTTTATCATTGAAAACTCCATCAAAGAAGAGGGAATCGATATTTCTGAAATCTTCTCCTTTGGAGCAAGTTCTAAAGGGGAGGAGAGAGGAGTTGGTCTCTATACCGTCATGAAAATTGTGGAAAACCATCCTAATACCAGTCTAAATACCACCTGTCAAGATCAAGTCTTTCGTCAAGTTTTAACGGTTCACTCGATGTCGGTTGATAATTAGAAGGTTTGTGAAGCAGAAGTACTGTCTGTAGTCATCAATTAAAATGCCATGGTATATGAGGTACCCTATATGAATAAGAAATCCTTTTTTATCATCTGTTCTACGTTGATCATAGCATCGAATCTTCTCATGATTTCCGTGGTGAACAAGGGAGAAGAAACAGGGAGTAACCTGTTTGTGATTGCTATAGCCTGTGTTATGTTACCAGCCTTTTTATATACAGTTGAAAACCAACTGACTTCATTGGTAAGAGTAGAATCAATACTCCTGATTCAGTTGACAGTTATATCCCTACTCCGTCTTATCAACAGAATAGGGAGTACGCCTGAAATCCTCAACATTATCATTACCCTTATCGCTTTGGCAGGTGGGACAGCTTGTATCCTGGTTGCGATCATGAGAATCTATCAGAACAGACGGAAGTAAGGCTGAATAGTTTTCTATTTTGTATTTTCACATTGTTAAGTTTCCATAGGGCAAGTATGTTTTTCATGCTTGCTTTTTAAATTTTTTACAATTCAAGATGTTTTGATGACCATTTATGATTTGAGTGTTCCAAGGATAAAATGAGTGCTATACTAGCAGTGTAAAGGTTGTAGCTAAACTAAGATAAAGCGTACATTTAGGAGGAAATCTTATGAAGAAAAAAATACTGATCATTTTCGTTCTGTATCTGATTATGTCTATCCTTCTTTATCCGCTTAGGGAGAGTATTTGGTATCATCTATTTTATACCATAGCCTATATGATTGCGGTTGTGATCTATTTTGCTTTAACTAAAAAGAAAGGAGCAAAGAAATGAAAACTTTTCTTGCTAAAAAACGGAACATCTTCCTTGCGAGATTGTTCCTAGGTCAGTTGCCCTTACTTGTCTCTACTTATCTATTTCTATCTCGTCAGTTTTTAAGTTTTTCCTTGGTTTTCCAATTTCTTTTAGTGGTTATTAACTTGGCTTCTATTTTGATCACTGTTTACCTCACTAGGGAAATGAGGATAAGAGAGTTTGAAGATGATGATTTGGTTAGTCCTAGAACCAATCAACTTATGTTCATTGGTTTGACAGGTTTTATGTCTATTATTTGTTTGTATAGAGGTATCACAGCAGGAGAATTCTATCAACAATTAATTGCCTACATTGGTGCCATTCTCTGCTTGATCATCATGCTTCTACTCATTTGGGGCTTGAAGTATTATAAAAAGTAGGGAAGAACTTTCTTCTTAATCTGCGGCTAGTCTATAGTCTGACAAGAGGAGGTCATCATGTATAAACACTTATTTTTCCTAGATTCCAAAACCTTAGACTGGTTGACACCTTATATTCTGGTCTTGGCTTCTGACACCATTGCTTTTAATGTTTTTGTGCTAACCTTTGTATCTGTGGTGGTCTTTTATTTCCTAAATCCCATGTTATCTTTAATGGCTATCTTCTTAGGGGCTGGCTATGTGGTCGGATTTTGGTTGCTAAAATGGTTTGTTTTGGAAAGATTAGAGCTCAAGGATGACTTGTAGGGAAGTCTGTTTGGTGAGGAGGATAATTTGATGAAGTTGTTTGATAAATTTCATGCCTTTTGTTTTGGATTTTTAGTACTACTAATCGTCATTACAGTTCCTTATACGATTAACCACGGGGATTTTTTTCAAAATGAATCTGAACTGATTATTGTAAGTCTTCTTGTAACCTCGCTGAGTGTTACTTATGCTAGACAGTTTGAAATGATTTCTTTTGGGATGTTAAGCAAGAAAGACATTTTGCTTTTCATTACAATCTTTCTTCTAAGTGTGCTTGAGACGCTGGTTTATATTCATTTCTTCGCTATTTCTTCTGGCGCAGGAGTTCAACACTTGGCGGAAGTCAGCAGAGGAATTTCTCTGTCTTTGATTTTGACTTCCTCAGTTTTTGGACCCATCCAGGAGGAACTCATTTTTAGAGGACTTCTTCAAGGTGCGGTTTTTGACAACTCTTGGTTAGGGCTTGTACTAACTTCCTCTCTCTTTTCTTTCATGCATGGACCTTCTAATGTCCCTTCGTTTATTTTTTATCTACTTGGGGGCTTGTTACTGGGCTTTGCTTATAAAAAGAGCCAAAACCTATGGGTTTCTACTCTAGTTCACATGTTTTACAATGCTTGGCCACTCTTATATTATTTATAAAAATTATGAAAGGTAAGTAGAAGACGGTGCTTACCTTTTTCTTTCTATAATGATACCCAAGCCACCCCAGAGGCTTTTCTTTGAGAATCGGGCGTGGAGCGGTTGACGAATAGGCCAAAAACTAGTAGAATAGTAAGGAAACTTTATACGGAGGAAAGAAATGGATTTGGGTGATAATGAGCTAACACTGACTCCCATACCTGGGAAAAGTGGCAAGGCTTATATGGGTAGCTATCCTGATGGGAAGCGTATCTTTGTAAAAATGAACACCTCTCCAATCCTACCTGGTCTAGCTAGAGAACAAATTGCTCCACAATTATTATGGAGTCGCCGTTTGGCAGATGGGCGTGATATGTGTGCTCAAGAATGGTTGACAGGCAAAATATTGACCCCTTATGATATGAATCGTAAACAAATCGTCAATATTTTAACCCGTCTTCATCGCTCACGTCCCTTGATGACACAGTTGAGTCGGTTGGGATATGCCATGGAAACACCTGTAGATTTACTACAGTCTTGGCAGGAAACGGCTCCAGATGCTTTGCGTAAAAATCATTTTATCAGTGAAGTGATGGCTGATTTACGTCAGACTATTCCAGGATTTAGAGAGGATCATGCGACTATTGTCCATGGAGATGTACGACATAGTAATTGGATTGAGACAGACAGTGGCTTGATTTATTTGGTAGATTGGGATTCGGTTCGCTTGACCGACCGCATGTTTGATGTGGCCCACATGCTCTGCCATTATATTCCAGAACATCAGTGGAAGGAATGGTTGACCTACTACGGTTACAAGTACAATCAAACGGTATTAAATAAATTGTATTGGTACGGTCAATTGTCTTATTTGAGCCAGATTTCCAAGTATTATATGAACCAAGATTTAGAAAATGTCAATCGGGAGATTCATGGCTTGCGTCACTTCCGAGACAAGTATGGAAAGAGAAGATGAGAGTTAGAAATCGTAAAGGGGCGACAGAATTACTAGAGGCAAATCCCCAGTATGTGGTCCTCAATCCCTTGGAAGCCAAGGGAAAATGGCGGGACTTGTTTGGCAATGATAATCCCATTCATGTGGAAGTTGGAAGTGGAAAGGGTGCCTTTGTTTCAGGTATGGCTAAGCAAAACCCTGATATCAACTATATCGGAATTGATATTCAAAAGTCTGTTTTGAGCTACGCTTTGGACAAGGTGCTTGAAGTTGGAGTGCCTAACATTAAGCTCTTGTGGGTAGATGGTTCTGACTTGACTGACTACTTTGAAGACGGTGAGATTGATCGCTTGTATTTGAACTTTTCAGATCCATGGCCTAAAAAACGCCATGAAAAGCGTCGTTTGACTTACAAGACCTTCTTGGATACCTTCAAGCGTATCTTGCCTGAAAATGGAGAAATTCATTTCAAGACGGATAACCGTGGCTTGTTTGAGTACAGCCTAGTGAGTTTTTCTCAGTATGGCATGAAGCTCAATGGTGTCTGGCTTGATTTACATGCCAGTGATTTTGAAGGCAATGTCATGACAGAATACGAGCAAAAATTCTCCAACAAGGGGCAAGTTATCTACCGAGTTGAGGCTCAGTTTTAATCTAAAGAGATTTCAAAAACTGTTTCGCATTCAAAAAGTTAAACGAATCATATATTCTAAGGATTTAGTTCTGTACTGAACAGAATTAGGTCCTTTTAGTTTGATTTCAAAACAGGTGGTTTTTGCTAAGTGTGTATTTGTAGCCAGATAAGTGGTATAATGAAAAGGTTATGAGAAATAGTATAAACCCTCTTGTATTCTATCTTTTCTTTTTTCTTATGATAGTTGGTTTGATTTTTTCTGATTATCAACAACATAGACAGATAGAGGTGCAAGCGGAAAAAGAGGTTCAAATAGAAAAAACTGAAACAACTATTGAAACCAGTGATGGAGAGGAAAATAAGGTTATCGAAGACAGATTGGACACGATGACCTTGGAAGAGAAAGTGGGACAATTATTTTGGGCCAGAGTTCCTTCTAATCATCAGATAGAAGATCTTCAATCCTATCATTTGTCTGGTTATATCTTATTTGGCAGAGATTTTGAGGGACGAAGTTTAGAGGATATAAAGGCTTTGACAAAGGGCTACCAAGCTGCTGCCAAGATTCCATTGTTGATTGGTTCAGATGAAGAAGGAGGGACAGTGACTCGTATCAGTTCGATATTAGAAACTCCTTTTCAATCTCCTAGGGCACTTTATCAGCAAGGGGGAATGGAGGCTGTGCTTTCTGATACGAAGCAAAAGGCAGAACTGTTAAAATCTGTTGGGATCAATGCTGGCCTTTTCCCAGTTGCAGATCTTGCAAGGAATCAGTCAGCATTCATTTATGATCGAACGATTGGACAAGATGCCCAAACAACTGCAAGCTATGTTCAGCAGGTCGTAGAAGAACTTAAAAAGAGTAAGGTTGGGTCAACCTTGAAACATTTTCCAGGATATGGCGATAATGGAGATAGTCATACCGCTATTATCCAAGACAACCGTTCTCTGGATGAATTAAGACAAGCAGATTTTCTTTCCTTTCAAGCTGGGATAGATGCTGGGGCAGATAGTGTCTTAGTCTCTCACAATATCTTATCTAAAATTGATACAGTACCATCATCAATCTCACCGAAAATCACCGACCTTCTTCGGAAGGAACTGCATTTCAAAGGTGTCATTATGACGGATGATTTTGATATGGCAGGATTAGCCGATTTTGTCAGTCAGGACGAGGCTACTTTCCAAGTGATTGTAGCTGGAGACGATCTGATTCTAGGTTCTTCCTATCAAACCCAGATACCTTATCTATTAAAGAAAATTTCCTCTGGAGAGTTGACAGAAGAGCGTATTGATGAGTCTGTCAGACGCATTTTAACTTGGAAATACGACTTGGGCTTATTAGGAGCGGCGCAGTAAGTCTTGTAAGCCCAGACAAAAAGCTGCAGGGTTAAATCCTTGCAGGTTAGCTTGATTTGTGTTATACTTATAGCAAGAATATGAGAAAGAGAGGCGGGGAAATATCTTCGCCTCTTGCTTATGAGGAGGTGGACGCAATCGCAACAATCGTAGAATTAGTCAGAGAAGTTGTAGAACCTGTCATAGAAGCGCCTTTCGAACTCGTGGATATCGAGTATGGAAAGATTGGCAGTGACATGATTCTCAGTATTTTTGTAGATAAACCTGAAGGAATTACCTTGAACGACACGGCAGACTTGACAGAAATTATCAGTCCTGTCTTAGACACCATCAAGCCAGATCCCTTCCCAGAACAATATTTCCTAGAAATTACCAGTCCAGGCTTGGAACGTCCTTTAAAAACCAAGGATGCCGTTGCTGGAGCGGTTGGGAAATACATCCATGTCGGGCTCTACCAAGCCATCGATAAGCAAAAGGTCTTTGAAGGAACCTTAGTGGCCTTCGAAGAGGACGAGTTGACCATGGAATATATGGACAAGACGCGTAAGAAAACCGTCCAAATTCCATACAGTTTAGTATCAAAAGCACGTTTAGCAGTTAAATTATAGAAAAAGAAAGGATAGCTTTTGAGGATTCAAAAGTGAAGAAAACATGAGTAAAGAAATGCTAGAGGCCTTCCGCATTTTGGAAGAAGACAAGGGAATCAAAAAAGAAGATATCATCGACGCAGTAGTAGAGTCGCTTCGTTCCGCTTATCGCAGACGCTATGGTCAATCAGACAGCGTAGCTATTGACTTCAACGAAAAAACAGGTGACTTTACCGTTTATACTGTCCGTGAAGTGGTTGATGAAGTATTTGATAGCCGTTTGGAAATCAGCTTGAAAGATGCTCTTGCCATTAATTCAGCCTATGAGCTTGGTGACAAAATCAAGTTTGAAGAAGCACCTGCTGAGTTTGGTCGTGTAGCAGCTCAATCTGCCAAACAAACCATCATGGAAAAAATGCGCAAGCAAACACGTGCCATCACTTACAATACTTACAAAGAACATGAGCAAGAAATCATGTCTGGTACAGTAGAACGCTTTGACAACCGCTTCATCTATGTCAACCTTGGCAGCATCGAAGCCCAATTGTCAAAACAAGACCAAATCCCTGGAGAAGTTTTTGCTTCCCACGATCGTATCGAAGTTTATGTCTACAAGGTTGAAGACAACCCTCGTGGTGTCAACGTCTTTGTTAGCCGTAGCCATCCAGAAATGATCAAACGTTTGATGGAGCAAGAAATTCCAGAAGTTTATGATGGAACTGTTGAAATCATGAGCGTGGCTCGTGAAGCTGGTGACCGTACCAAGGTTGCAGTTCGCAGTCATAATCCAAACGTGGATGCTATCGGTACAATCGTTGGACGTGGTGGTGCGAATATCAAGAAGATTACTAGCAAATTCCACCCAGCTCGTTACGATGCCAAGAGCGACCGTATGGTACCAATCGAAGAAAATATCGACGTTATCGAGTGGGTAGCAGATCCAGCTGAATTTATCTACAACGCTATCGCTCCTGCTGAGGTTGATCAAGTTATCTTTGACGAAAACGACAGCAAACGTGCCTTGGTGGTTGTTCCTGATAACAAGCTTTCTCTTGCTATTGGTCGTCGTGGACAAAATGTTCGCTTGGCAGCTCACTTGACTGGTTACCGAATCGATATCAAGTCTGCTAGCGAATTTGAAGCTATGGAAGAAGCTGGTTCGGTAGATTTGGGATCAGAAAACGATACTGTAGAAGAATAAAAGCTTCTAAAGGAGGGAAAGATGAAAACGAGAAAAATCCCTTTGCGCAAATCTGTTGTGTCTAACGAAGTGATTGATAAGCGTGATTTGCTCCGCATTGTCAAAAACAAGGAAGGACAAGTCTTTATCGATCCGACAGGCAAGGCCAATGGCCGTGGCGCTTATATCAAGCTAGACAATGCAGAAGCCCTAGAGGCTAAAAAGAAGAAGGTCTTTAACCGTAGCTTTGACATGGAAGTGGAAGAAAGCTTTTATGACGAGTTGATCGCTTATGTGGATCATAAAGTAAAAAGAAGAGAGTTAGGACTTGAATAAGCAAAAGATAAGCAATCTCTTGGGACTCGCTCAGCGAGCAGGCAGGATCATATCGGGTGAGGAATTGGTCGTTAAAGCCATTCAAGACGGCAAGGCCAAGTTGGTTTTTCTAGCCCATGATGCAGGACCCAATCTAACCAAGAAGATTCAAGATAAAAGTCATTATTATCAAGTAGAAATTGTAACCGTGTTTTCAACACTGGAATTAAGCATAGCAGTCGGGAAATCGAGAAAGGTTTTGGCTGTAACAGATGCTGGATTTACAAAGAAAATGAGGTCTCTTATGGAATAGAAGAGGAGGACATGATTTGTCTAAGAAAAGATTGTACGAAATCGCAAAAGAACTTGGAAAAGAAAGTAAAGAAGTTGTAGCGCGTGCAAAAGAGTTGGGCTTGGATGTGAAAAGCCACTCATCAAGTGTGGAAGAAGCTGTTGCTGCAAAAATCGCTGCCAGCTTTAAGCCTGCTGCTCCGAAAGAAGAAGCAAAACCTGCAGCACCCAAAGCAAGTACAGAAAAGAAAGCCGAAAAATCTGAGCCAGCTAAACCAGCTGTAGCCAAGGAAGACGCAAAAACGGCTGAGCCAGTTGCTCCTAAAACAGAAAAAGTAGCAACTAAACCGCAAAGCCGTAATTTCAAGGCTGAACGTGAAGCCCGTGCCAAAGAGCAGGCAGAACGACGCAAGCAAAATAAGGGCAATAACCGTGACCAACAACAAAACGGAAACCGTCAGAAAAATGACGGACGTAATGGTGGAAAACAAGGTCAAGGCAATCGCGACAATCGTCGCTTTAATGACCAAGCTAAGAAACAGCAAGGTCAGCAAAATCGTGGAAATGAGCGCCGTCAACAAGAGGACAAACGTCCAAATCAAGTGGCTCCACGTATTGACTTTAAAGCCCGTGCAGCAGCCCTAAAAGCAGAGCAAAATGCAGAATATGCCCGTTCAAGTGAGGAACGTTTCAAGCAGACTCAGGCTGCCAAAGAAGCCTTAGCCCAAGCTAACAAACGCAAAGAGCCAGAGGAAATCTTTGAAGAAGCTGCTAAGTTAGCTGAACAAGCGCAACAAGTTCAAGCAGTGGTTGAACCAGCTCCTGTGAAAAAAGAAGCTGCAGTGGATACACGTCGTAAGAAGCAAGCCCGACCAGACAAAGAACGTGATGATTATGATCACGAAGAAGATGGTCCTAGAAAACAACAAAAGAATCGAAGTAGTCAAAATCAAGTGAGAAATCAAAGAAATAGTAACTGGAATAACAATAAGAAGAACAAAAAAGGCAATAACAAGAACAACCGTAATCAGACTCCAAAACCTGTTACAGAACGTAAATTCCATGAATTGCCAACAGAATTTGAATATACTGATGGTATGACCGTTGCGGAAATCGCAAAACGTATCAAACGTGAACCAGCTGAAATCGTTAAGAAACTTTTCATGATGGGTGTCATGGCCACACAAAACCAATCTTTGGATGGGGAAACAATTGAACTCCTCATGGTGGATTATGGTATCGAAGCCAAACAAAAGGTTGAAGTGGATAATGCCGACATCGAGCGTTTCTTTGTTGAAGATGGTTATCTTAATGAAGATGAATTGGTTGAGCGTCCACCAGTTGTAACTATCATGGGACACGTTGACCACGGTAAAACAACACTCCTAGATACCCTTCGTAACTCTCGTGTTGCGACAGGTGAAGCAGGTGGTATCACTCAACATATCGGTGCCTACCAAATCGTTGAAAATGGCAAGAAGATTACCTTCCTTGATACACCAGGACACGCGGCCTTTACATCAATGCGTGCGCGTGGTGCTTCTGTTACCGATATTACTATCTTGGTCGTAGCGGCAGATGACGGGGTTATGCCTCAGACAATCGAAGCCATCAACCACTCAAAAGCAGCCAACGTTCCAATCATCGTAGCTATTAACAAGATTGATAAACCAGGTGCCAACCCAGAACGTGTTATCGGTGAATTGGCAGAGCATGGAGTTATGTCAACCGCTTGGGGTGGAGATTCTGAATTTGTTGAAATCTCGGCTAAATTTAACCAAAACATCGAAGAATTATTGGAAACAGTCCTTCTTGTGGCTGAAATCCAAGAACTCAAGGCAGACCCAACAGTTCGTGCTATCGGTACAGTTATAGAAGCGCGCTTGGATAAAGGAAAAGGAGCGGTCGCAACCCTTCTTGTTCAACAAGGTACCTTGAATGTTCAAGACCCAATCGTTGTCGGAAATACCTTCGGTCGTGTTCGTGCTATGACCAATGATCTTGGTCGTCGTGTTAAGGTTGCAGGCCCATCAACACCAGTTTCTATCACAGGTTTGAATGAAGCGCCGATGGCGGGTGACCACTTTGCTGTTTACGAAGATGAAAAATCTGCGCGTGCAGCTGGTGAAGAACGTGCCAAACGTGCCCTTATGAAACAACGTCAAGCTACCCAACGTGTCAGCCTTGAAAACCTCTTTGATACCCTTAAAGCTGGTGAACTCAAGTCTGTCAACGTTATCATCAAGGCCGACGTACAAGGTTCTGTTGAAGCCCTTTCTGCCTCACTTCAAAAAATCGATGTAGAAGGTGTTAAAGTTACCATCGTTCACTCAGCAGTCGGTGCCATCAACGAATCAGACGTGACTCTTGCCGAAGCTTCAAATGCCTTTATCGTTGGTTTCAACGTACGCCCTACACCACAAGCTCGTCAACAAGCTGAAGCTGACGATGTGGAAATCCGTCTCCACAGCATTATCTACAAGGTTATCGAAGAGATGGAAGAAGCCATGAAAGGGATGCTTGATCCAGAATTCGAAGAAAAAGTTATCGGTGAAGCAGTTATTCGTGAAACCTTCAAGGTGTCTAAAGTGGGAACTATCGGTGGATTCATGGTTATCAACGGTAAGGTTACCCGTGACTCTAAAGTTCGTGTTATCCGTGACGGTGTCGTTATCTATGATGGTGAACTTGCAAGCTTGAAACACTACAAAGACGACGTCAAAGAAGTTACAAATGGCCGTGAAGGTGGATTGATGATTGACGGCTACAATGATATCAAGACTGATGATGTGATTGAGGCCTATGTCATGGAAGAAATCAAGAGATAAGATTTTTTTGCTCCTTTCTTAGGTGGTGAGGGACGCAAGCAAACCGATGGTTTCATTGCTTATTTTTGAGCCTAGGGTCTCAAAAATCCCTTGTGATTGGACTGATAAATCAGTTCCATCACTTTCACCACAGCGAAAGAAGTGGATGATTTCAAATTGAACTTCGTTTCAATTTGAAATGAAAATCAATAAGTTTAAAAATAGCTAGGTCTGCTGGCCTAGCTTTTGGTTCAAAGTAGAGAAAGGAATATCATGGCAAATCATTTCCGTACGGATCGTGTGGGCATGGAAATCAAGCGTGAAGTCAATGAGATTTTGCAAAAGAAAGTCCGTGATCCGCGTGTCCAAGGTGTGACCATCACAGATGTTCAGATGTTGGGTGACTTGTCTGTTGCCAAGGTTTACTACACCATTTTGAGTAACCTTGCTTCGGATAACCAAAAAGCCCAAATCGGGCTTGAAAAAGCAACTGGTACCATCAAACGTGAACTTGGTCGCAATTTGAAATTGTACAAAATCCCAGATTTAACTTTCGTCAAAGACGAATCCATCGAGTATGGGAACAAGATTGACGAGATGCTACGCAATCTGGATAAAAACTAAAGAAGAGGGGTAACCCTCTTTTTTGGTGGGAGAAATGGCTACAAAACATACTGGGAAATCTTTCTAGACTTAAAAATTATTAAAAAGCTTTATAAAATTCAGCTTGTATGATATTATAGGAAATGAAATGAGTGAGATAAAACGATTTTTCAGTAATAGCCAGCAAGACTGGTATCGTTAATATTTTGAGACTGTAGTTAAACGAGGGAAGATAAGATGGGACTCATAAAAACTCTAGCTAAAACTTACGGGAATTACTTTTTGACCATGCAAGGTGTAAAAGTCATGAAAACGATAAAGAAAGATGACAATGCCGTTGTCGGTCTGGGGAAACTCTTTATTGCAGACAAGTTAATGGATACGGCTCGGTGGCTCATCAAGCCAGAGGATAGAAAATGAAATTTTTCTGGGGACTTCTTGCCATTCTTTTTATCAAACCGATTATTGGAATTGTGAAATTCTTGTGGATGATCATCTCTTTTGCAGTACAATTGCTGTTTTACAAGCTATTATTTAAAATATTGGATTGGCTCTTTAAACTTATTTAGATGGTCATCCAAGTCGCAGAGAACTAGCAGGAACTCCACTGCTAGTTTTTTAATCTCTTCCCTTATGGTATAATATAAGCAGTAAAATCATTTTAGAATATTCAGTGGAGGTCGTCATGGACAATATCATCGATGTGTCAATTCCTGTTGCAGAAGTGGTGGACAAGCATCCGGAAGTCTTGGAAATCCTAGTGGAACTGGGTTTTAAACCCCTTGCCAATCCCTTAATGCGCAACACTATTGGGCGTAAAGTATCGCTTAAGCAGGGTTCTAAGCTTGAAGGAACTCCTATGGACAAGATTGTCCGTACGCTGGAAGCAAACGGCTACGAAGTGATTGGATTAGACTAATGGCAGATGAACGAATTCATGTCCTGCGGGATATTTTGTTAGAATTGCATAATGGCGCCTCTCCTGAGTCGGTTCAGGAGCGTTTTGATGCTACCTTTACAGGTGTTTCAGCCATCGAGATTTCCCTCATGGAGCACGAGCTGATGAACTCAGACTCAGGTGTCACCTTTGAAGATGTCATGGAACTCTGTGATGTCCATGCCAATCTTTTTAAAAATGCTATCAAAGGTGTCGAAGTAGAGGATACTGAGCATCCAGGCCACCCAGTTCGGATTTTCAAAGAAGAAAATCTGGCTCTCCGTGCAGCTTTAATTCGCATTCGTAGATTGTTAGATACCTATGAGTCTATGGAAGATGAAGAAATGCTTGCGGAGATGCGTAAGGGTTTGGTGCGTCAGATGGGACTTTTGGGGCAATTTGATATCCACTACCAGCGTAAGGAAGAACTCTTCTTTCCTATCATGGAGCGCTATGGACACGACTCACCTCCTAAAGTTATGTGGGGAGTGGATGACCAGATTAGGGAACTCTTTCAAACAGCTTTAGCGACAGCCAAGTCACTACCTGAAGTGCCGATTTCCACTGTAAAAGAAGCTTTTGAAGCCTTTGCGACAGAGTTTGAAAGTATGATTTTCAAGGAAGAGTCCATCCTTCTCATGATTCTCCTTGAATCCTTTACTCAGGATAATTGGCTTCAGATTGCGGAGGAGAGCGATGCCTATGGTTATGCCATCATCCGTCCGTCAGAGAAATGGGTTCCAGAACGCCAGAGTTTTGTCGAGGAAAAGATTGCAGAGGAGCCTATTCAGCTAGATATGGCAGAAGGTCAAGTTCAACAAGTCATAGATACGCCAGAAGGACAGTTTACCATTACCTTTACCCCTAAGGAAAAGGAAGCAGTGTTGGACCGCCATAGTCAACAGGCTTTTGGCAATGGCTATCTCTCGGTCGAGCAGGCTAATCTCATCCTCAATCACCTCCCTATGGAGATTACTTTTGTCAATAAAGACGATATTTTCCAGTATTACAATGACAATACGCCAGCTGATGAGATGATTTTCAAACGGACCCCTTCACAAGTTGGGCGCAATGTTGAACTTTGCCATCCGCCTAAGTACTTGGACAAGGTCAAAACTATCATGAAGGGACTTCGTGAGGGTACTAAGGATAAGTATGAAATGTGGTTCAAGTCTGAGTCGCGAGGTAAATTTGTCCATATCACCTACGCAGCAGTGCACGATGAAGAGAGAGAATTCCAAGGGGTGCTGGAGTATGTTCAGGATATTCAACCCTACCGTGAGATTGATACGGACTATTTCCGTGGATTAGAATAAGGAGAAAAAATGAGTTACGAACAAGAATTTATGAAGGAATTTGAAGCTTGGGTCAATACCCAAATCATGATCAATGACATGGCGCACAAGGAAAGCCAAAAAGTCTACGAAGAAGACCAAGACGAGCGTGCCAAAGATGCCATGATTCGCTACGAAAGCCGCTTGGATGCTTATCAGTTCTTGCTTGGTAAGTTTGAAAACTTCAAGGCAGGCAAGGGATTCCATGATTTGCCAGATGGCTTATTCGGTGAGCGAAATTATTAAACGAGATAGATTCTTGATTTTTTACTAAAATCTTGATAGAATATTTATATTAAATCCTTGTCAGAGCAGGGGTTTTTTATTGAAAGGATTTTATCATGTCAAAGAAACTCAATCGTAAAAAACAATTACGAAATAGCCTCCGTCGTGCAGGTGCTTTTTCAAGTACTGTGACGAAGGTTGTAGAAGAGACAAAAAAAGTCGTGAAACGTGCAGAACAGTCAGCAAGCCAAGCTGGTAAGGCTGTTTCTAAAAAAGTTGAGCAAGCAGTAGAAGCTACTAAAGAGCAAGCTCAAAAAGTAGCCAATTCTGTGGAAGATTTTGCAGCAAACTTGGGTGGACTTCCACTTGATCGTGCCAAAACTTTCTATGATGAAGGAATCAAGTCTGCGTCAGATTTCAAAAACTGGACTGAAAAAGAACTCCTTGCTTTGAAAGGAATCGGCCCAGCTACCATCAAGAAATTGAAAGAAAACGGCATTAAGTTCAAGTAATCTTTCTTGTTCCTTGCAATTCCAAGAAAAACTTGCTACAATAAAGCCATCAGAGGTGTTTTGAATCCCACATTTTACAGAAAGTGGCGGTGCTGAGAAGTCCACAAATGTGTCAAAACTGGTTACTGATGGATGAAAAATGAAATATTACTGTCTTTTTATTTTAAAGACAAGAGTTGCGGGCTTTGCCCGAAATTGGGTGGTACCGCGGATAGCACATTCGTCCCTGTCATATAGATGGCAGGGCTTTTCTTTTGTATCTTGGTCAAAGGAGGTTGTTATGAAGCAATCTTTTAACACAAGTAAACTCTATTATGGTTTTCCTATCTTCATTTTGGGATATCAGGATCAGAATTTTGGACACAATATAACGACCTGTAGCTCCTCTTATAGTCTGGGAGATTGGCTAGTCATCGGTGTTGGTGCTGAGGAAAATGCGGCTGATCAGATAAAGTACTATCAGAAGTTCACCGTAAATATTCCTGATGAAACTTCTATGCTTGCGATGGAGCAGGCCGGCTTTATCAGTCATCGAGAGAAATTGAAACATCTGGGACTAGACTATGAGATTTCTGAACAGACTCATGCTCCGATTTTGGAATCTTGTCCAGTCGTTTTGGATTGCCAAGTGGATCGGATTATCGAAGAAGATGGAATCTGCCACATCTTTGCTAAGATTCTGGACCGACTTGCTAATCCTGAACTCTTGGATGAAAAGGGACATTTTAAAAATGAACTGTTTGCCCCAATCTATTTCATGGGAGATGGATATCAGCGTGTTTATCGTTATCTAGATGGCCGAGTCAATCCCATGGGAAGCTTTATCAAGAAAGCGAGGAAGAAAGATGACAAGAGCTGAGTTACCAGAACGCTTGGAAACAGAGCGTCTGGTCTTACGAGTCCGTACAGTGGCGGATGCAGAGGATATCTTTGACTATGCTAGTCTCCCAGAAGTTTCTTACCCAGCAGGCTTTCCGCCCGTCAAGAGCTTGGAAGATGAGATTTATTATCTGGAGCATATTCTTCCAGAACGCAATCAAAAGAACAATCTCCCAGCGGGCTATGGAATTGTCGTCAAAGGAACCGATAAAGTCATTGGTTCTGTTGACTTCAACCATCGCCATGCGGATGATGTGCTAGAGCTTGGCTATACCTTGCATCCAGACTATTGGGGTCGAGGCTATGTACCAGAAGCAGCGCGTGCCTTGGTCGATTTAGCCTTTAAAGATTTGGGTCTTCACAAGATTGAATTGACTTGTTTTGATTATAATGTCCAAAGTCAACGAGTCGCAGAGAAACTTGGATTTACCCTCGAAGCTCGTATCCGAGACCGTAAAGATGTTCAAGGAAACCGCTGTGACAGTCTGATATATGGTTTGCTGAGAAGTGAGTGGGAGGTAGTTTGATGCATCTTTTCATCATTGGTGCTCCAGCATCAGGAAAAATGACCATTGGTCAAGAATTATCTCGACTGACGGATGCTACCCTATTTTATAACCATCAAGCTATCGATTTTGCACTAGAAATCTATCAGGACTTTACAGAGGAAATGTGGGAATTTGTTCGTGGAATTACCTTTTCTTTCCTTGGAGCAAGTGCAAGAAATCAGCGATCAGTAATTTTAACAGACGTAATTGATTTTTCAAATCAGTATCATCTGATATATTTAAAGCAAATTCAGAGTTTGTTGAATGATTATCATCAAGAGATTCTGTTTGTTGAGTTGGAAACAAGTCTTGAAGAGCGCATACGCCGAAATCAAACGGAGAACCGGTTGAAGCACAAGCCCTTGAAACGGCATATTGAGATATCTGAAAGAGAAATTTTAGAGACTGCTGAAACACTTCAATTAAATTCTCAACATCAACCGAATGAGTTGCACCACTACTTTAAAATAAATAATACGAATTTATCAGCAGAAGAAGCTGCTAAGCAAATTCAAAATAAAATGAATACAATAGAGAAAGGACAAACACATGTCTAAAGAACTTTCACCTAAATACAATCCAGCCGAAGTTGAGGCTGGTCGTTACAAAAAATGGCTTGATGCGGATGTTTTCAAGCCTTCAGGCGATCAAAAGGCTAAGCCTTATTCAATCGTGATCCCACCACCAAACGTAACTGGTAAACTTCACCTGGGTCACGCTTGGGATACAACTTTGCAAGATATTATCATCCGTCAAAAACGTATGCAAGGTTTTGACACCCTTTGGCTTCCAGGTATGGACCACGCGGGGATTGCCACTCAGGCTAAGGTTGAGGAGCGCTTGCGTGGAGAGGGCATTACACGTTATGACCTAGGTCGTGAAAAATTCCTCGACAAGGTCTGGGAATGGAAAGACGAATATGCCACTACTATCAAGGAACAATGGGGCAAGATGGGGCTCTCTGTAGACTACTCTCGTGAGCGTTTCACTCTTGACGAAGGATTGTCAAAAGCCGTTCGCAAGGTCTTTGTGGACCTTTACAAGAAAGGATGGATTTACCGCGGTGAGTTTATCATCAACTGGGACCCAGCAGCCCGCACAGCCCTTTCTGATATCGAGGTTATCCACAAGGATGTCGAAGGTGCATTCTACCACATGAACTACATGCTGGAAGACGGATCTCGCGCCCTTGAAGTTGCGACAACTCGTCCTGAGACCATGTTTGGGGACGTTGCCGTTGCGGTCAATCCAGAAGATCCACGCTACAAGGACTTGATTGGAAAAAACGTCATCCTTCCAATCGCTAATAAACTCATCCCAATCGTTGGAGACGAGCACGCAGATCCTGAATTTGGTACTGGTGTCGTGAAAATCACGCCTGCCCATGATCCAAACGACTTCTTGGTTGGTCAACGTCACAACTTGCCACAAGTCAACGTTATGAACGACGACGGAACCATGAATGACTTGGCCTTTGAATTTACAGGCATGGACCGTTTTGAAGCTCGTAAGGCAGTCGTTGCTAAGTTGGAAGAAATCGGTGCCCTCGTTAAAATCGAAAAACGTGTCCACAGTGTTGGTCACTCAGAGCGTACAGGTGTTGTGGTTGAGCCCCGCTTGTCTACTCAATGGTTTGTCAAGATGGACCAATTGGCTAAGAATGCCATTGCCAATCAAGACACAGACGACAAGGTAGAATTCTACCCACCTCGTTTCAACGATACCTTCCTTCAATGGATGGAAAATGTCCATGACTGGGTAATCTCTCGTCAGCTCTGGTGGGGTCACCAAATCCCTGCTTGGTACAATGCTGAGGGGGAAATATATGTCGGCGAAGAAGCACCTGAAGGTGACGGTTGGACTCAGGACGAAGACGTCTTAGATACTTGGTTTAGCTCTGCCCTTTGGCCATTCTCTACCATGGGCTGGCCTGATGTCGACTCAGAAGACTTTAAACGTTATTATCCAACATCAACTTTGGTGACTGGTTATGATATTATTCCGTTCTGGGTGTCTCGGATGATTTTCCAAGGTTTGGAATTTACTGGCAAATCGCCATTCAAAAATGCCTTGATTCATGGTCTCATTCGTGATGAGCAAGGACGTAAGATGTCGAAATCTCTCGGTAACGGGATTGACCCAATGGATGTTATTGATAAGTACGGAACAGATAGCCTTCGTTGGTTCCTTTCAAACGGTTCTGCACCAGGCCAAGACGTGCGCTTCTCTTACGAGAAAATGGATGCTTCATGGAACTTCATTAACAAGATCTGGAACATCTCTCGCTACATCCTCATGAACAATGAAGGTTTGACCCTTGAGCAAGCAACTGCCAATGTCGAAAAAGTTGTCAATAAGGAAGCTGGGAATGTCACAGACCGCTGGATTCTCCACAACCTCAATGAAACTATCGGAAAAGCAACTGCCAACTTTGATAAGTTTGAGTTTGGTGTAGCTGGACATATCCTCTACAACTTCATCTGGGATGAGTTTGCGGACTGGTACGTTGAGTTGACCAAGGAAGTTCTTTACAGCGATAATGAAGAAGAGAAAGTCATCACACGTTCTGTTCTCCTTTACACTTTGGACAAGATCCTTCGTCTTCTTCACCCAATCATGCCATTCGTGACAGAGGAGATCTTTGGACAAATCTCAGAAGGTTCTATCGTTACAGCAGCATACCCAACTATTAATCCAGCCTTTGAAGATCTCGCTGCCCACACTGGTGTCGAAAGCCTCAAAGACTTGATCCGTGCTGTTCGTAATGCGCGTGCGGAAGTAAACGTAGCACCAAGCAAGCCAATCACCATCCTTGTCAAGACAAGCGACAACGACTTGGAAGCCTTCTTTAACAGCAATGTCAACTACATCAAACGCTTCACAAATCCAGAGCACTTGGAAATCGCATCAAACATCCCTGCACCTGAACTCGCGATGTCAAGCGTCATCACAGGAGCAGAGATCTACCTGCCACTGGCAGACCTCCTCAATGTCGAAGAAGAACTGGCTCGTCTCGACAAGGAACTGACTAAATGGCAAAAAGAATTGGATATGGTCGGCAAGAAGCTCTCTAACGAACGCTTCGTAGCCAACGCCAAACCAGAAGTCGTCCAAAAAGAACGCGACAAACAAGCCGACTACCAAGCGAAATATGATGCGACCGTAGCGCGTATTGATGAGATGAAGAAACTCGTTAAATAAATAAACATTAAGCAGATTCTGATAATTAAGCTAATATCAGAACTGCTTTTTTAGTTGATTTATGGTAGAATTAAGGGTAAAAACAAAAAGGGAGGCCGATATGAAAATAAATGCAGTTGATTTATTTTGCGGTGTAGGCGGTCTAACGTATGGCATTCAGCAGGCAGGTATCAATGTTGTGGCTGGGTATGATATTGATGAAAAAAGTAAGTTTGCTTACGAGTACAACAATGATGCAAAATTTATTTTAAAGGATATTAATGCAATTGAAGACGATGAAATTTTAGGGTTATATCCATCAGATACTGACATAAAAGTACTGATTGGCTGTGCTCCTTGTCAACCATTTTCAACGTACAGTCATAAATATCAGAATAATAAGAATACAATAAAGAAGATGGACCTTTTGGATTGTTTTGGTAAACAAGTTGAACTTGTAAAACCAGATATTGTGTCAATGGAAAATGTTCCGCAAATTCAAAAAAGAGAAGTATTCCATCGTTTTCAAAGCCTATTGAAAAAGAATGGCTATAAGGTTAGTTATAGAGTAGTATATGCTCCAGACTATGGAGTACCACAAATGAGAAAACGGTTACTTTTGCTTGCATCAAAATTTGGAGATATTTCATTTATTGAACCAGAGTTCGATTCCGACACTTATATTACTCTGAGGGATACTATAGGAAAACTACCTGAAATAAAAGCAGGGGAGACTTATGAACATGATCCACTACATAGAAGTAGAAATTTGTCAGATTTAAACTTAAGAAGAATTAGACAATCTAAACCAGGAGGAACATGGAGAGATTGGGATGATGAGCTTCTTTTAGAAGCATATAAGAAAGAGAGTGGAAAGTCATTTAGTTCAGTTTATGGTCGTTTAGAATGGGATAAACCAGCTAATACTATTACTACTCAGTTTCCTGGAATAGGGAACGGAAGATTTGGTCATCCGGAACAAGATAGGGCTTTAAGTCTACGTGAAGGAGCACTTTTACAGACTTTCCCATTAAATTATAAGTTTGTAAATCCTGAAAAAGGAAGTAATTATCCAATATCTCAAGTGGCATTACAAATAGGTAATGCAGTACCTCCAAAATTAGGAGAAGTGATTGGTAAGAGTATACTTAGACATTTGGAGGAAATAAATGACTTTTGAAAAAGAGTACCCTATTCGGATAAGCCCAGAAATATTGGAATTATTGGGACCAAGTTTATATACAAATATTTATTATATTTTAGCTGAGTTAATTGCTAATAGCTATGATGCTGATGCGGAAAATGTTTGGGTAGATTTATCTGGAGATTCTATTATTATTGAAGACGATGGTCAAGGAATGACTTATGATGAAACTTTAAATAGATATCTTGAGGTTGCAAAAACTACGAGAGTGAGTGAAATAGATGCTAAAAGTAAGAAATTTCACAGGCCAAAAATGGGAAGAAAAGGAATAGGTAAACTTGCGGCTTTGGCTGTTTCAACTGAGGTTAATGTAAAAACTAAATCAAATGGTGAATTATCTGGTTTTGTCTTAACAAGAAATGTCCCCAAAGATGGTAAACTTCGTCCAATCTTAGAATCAGAAATCACATTTTCAAATATTTCTGAGTCAGGAACTAGGATTGAGATGTTGAATTCTGAATTCAATCTACCTGCTACGACAATAACAGTAAAAAATAATCTAGCTAAGTTTTTCCCTCAGTTAAGTTCAAATCCTAAAAATCCATTTGTACTCCATATCAAGGGAAAAGATGGTATTAATAAAAAATTAGATAATTTCGTGGATTCATTGGCGACATCGTTAGATTCTCTATTGTTGTTAGGAGAGGATAAGTATACTATTTTAGATAAATTTGAAAAGGCTGCACCAAAGTATGCAAAAAATAATCTGAAAAAAGAACCACCTCGAACTCTTTCTTATAAAATAAATAACAATCAAGGAGAGCAAGAAAATAGAGAATTGAAGATAGAAGGTTGGATTGGGACATACCATACAACCAGAGGATTAAAAGCAAAAGAATCTTCGGATTTTCCTGATAATTTTTTAGCGATTTATTCAAATGGAAAACTGGGTCAATTTAATATATTAAATGAAATTGGACAAAATCGACTGAATGAAGTTTATGTTGTAGGTCAATTGTATGTTGATGAATTTGAGGAAACTAATTTACCTGACATGGCATTAAGCAACAGGCAAGGGTATAAAACTGATGATATCAGATTTCAAATTTTCCTTGCAGAGGCTAAAAAGCTCCTTACCCAAGTTTTACAATTGAAAGAAAAGGCAATTAAAGCTAAAAATAAAAATTCTGAAAAAAGTAAAAAGGAGAAAAAAATAAAAGAAGAGGAATTGTTATCTAAAAAGGTAGAGACGTCAATTGAGTATATGGAAAAGGTTATCCAAACTCAGAGTTTTAACAAAAGAGATGCAGAAAAGATTTTTACAGATTTGGGAATTAAAAAAATCGCGACAGATCAAGATAGTAGAAAAATTTTAATTAGTCATACTAGAAGTGATCAGCTATTAAACAATATTTTATATGGCTTATTATTGTTGAATGGATTCTCTTCAGATGAAATTATTTATACAAGTGATCCTAGTTACAATTCAGTTGTGCCATATGGACTAGATGTTTTCGAATATCTTAGAGAATTTTTTATTAAGAGTTATTCAAAGAAAGAAATTTATGTGCTATATGTATACTCTGACAGTTCTTCTAAAAGACCTGGGGTTTTACAGGAAATAGGAGCCGGTTGGGTTGTTAAGACTAAGCATGGAATTATTAAAGCTGGAAAAACCAATCCTGAACCGCCTTTGAATATCTCCAGCACGTATCCTAGTATTTATTTAGATAAAGAAGACAACAGAGCGTTTACAACAGAAAATCACTTTAGAGTTTTGTATGCGTTGGTAGATTCTATTTGCTCAATGTTTAATAAAGAGATTAGGTCTTTTGAAGAAAATAGGAATTATTTTGAAAATAATAATGGAGTTATTATTGATGAAAGTTCATTTGATTGCAAAATAAATAATAGGGAGATAATACTATGAAAGAATCAAAATTAAAACACATAGATATAGTTCAGTCAACGATTAGTCGGATGGCGCAAAATTCATTTGCAATTAAGGGTTGGACTATTACAGTATTAGTTGGATTATTTGTTTTTTTACAAAAAGATAATTTTAGAAATAATATGATTATTTATCTTATTCCAATAATATTTTTTTGGGTCTTAGATTCATACTATTTATGGCAAGAACGTCTTTTTAGAAAATTATATAACGATATAATAGTTAACGTGACTGAAGAATCAGATTTGTCAATGAATATTATACAATACAAAGCCAAGGTTAAATTTTATAGTTCCTTGTTTTCGGTATCAGAAATAATGATATATCTGCCTCTTCTGTTGATTACGTTATTACTTCTATGCAATGGGAATTAGCGATGAGAATTAGAAAACAACTTACTATGTATCGAATCTAGTTTGTTTATCTATTTTTAATTTATCCCACTAATTGACTCCATCGGCTGGGTAGCAAAGAAATAAAAGTCCGTTTTAGACTAATTTCCACTTCGGTTAGGCAAGTGGAAGTTACTGTGAGAAGTTACCCAGTTCAAATCAACTAACTTTCTCCCCCTTAACCTTTGACTATTCTGCAAAATTATCGTAAAATAAAGAGTAAATGATAAAATGAGGTCAGAGTCTGTTTGCTCTGGCGATAGTAGTATAAATGAGGAGAAACGCTTTGGAATTAGAAGTATTTGCTGGGCAAGAAAAAAGTGAACTATCTATGATTGAGGTAGCGCGTGCTATCTTGGAACTTCGTGGTCGCGACCATGAGATGCATTTTAGCGATCTTGTAAACGAAATTCAAAACTATCTTGGAACATCAAACAGCGATATCCGTGAAGCCTTGCCTTTGTTCTACACAGAGTTGAACTTTGACGGTAGCTTCATCTCACTTGGAGACAACAAATGGGGTCTTCGTTCATGGTATGGTGTGGACGAAATCGACGAAGAAATTATCGCTCTTGAAGAAAATGATGACGATGAAGTAGCGCCAAAAGCTAAGAAAAAACGCGTCAATGCCTTCATGGATGGCGATTCAGATGCTATTGACTACAATGCAGATGATCCAGAAGACGAAGATGCATACGAAGCAGATCCAGCTCTTTCATACGATGATGAAAATCCAGATGATGAGAAAAACGAAGTGGAAGCTTATGATGCAGAAATCAACGAAATCGCCCCAGATGACTTGGGTGAAGACGTGGATCTCAACGAAGACGACGACGAGTTTTCAGATGATGATGCTGAAAACATCGAGGAGTAAAAGTTAGCTATTGACAATTATCCTATTTTTAGGTATCATATTGTTCGGGCACCTCTTTTGGAGGTCGGGGCTCCCTAGTTCTTAGGGAGCTATTTTTGTTTTTTCAAGAAGTTATATTCTTGTATTTTATACTCAATGAAAATCAAAAAGCAAACTAGGAAGCTAGCCGCAAGCTGTACTTGAGTACGGTAAGGCGCAGCTGACGTGGTTTGAATTTGATTTTCGAAGAGTATTTGTTGTGAATCTGGTGCAGTCATCCCAGATTATTCTTATTAGTAGGGTCTTGTTTTCTATGTCCCCTCGTAGTTAACAAGGCCTTGAGCATTTTAGAAAGAGGAATCTATGTCTACGAAATATATTTTTGTAACTGGTGGTGTGGTATCGTCTATTGGGAAAGGGATTGTTGCAGCGAGTCTGGGCCGTCTCTTGAAAAATCGTGGTCTCAAAGTAACTATTCAAAAGTTTGACCCTTATATCAATATTGATCCAGGAACCATGAGTCCTTACCAGCACGGGGAAGTTTTTGTGACAGATGATGGGGCTGAGACAGATTTGGACTTGGGTCACTATGAGCGTTTCATCGATATCAATCTTAACAAATATTCCAACGTGACAACTGGTAAAATTTACAGTGAAGTGCTTCGTAAGGAACGCCGTGGAGAATACCTTGGGGCAACTGTTCAAGTCATTCCTCATATTACAGATGCTTTGAAAGAAAAAATCAAGCGTGCCGCTCTAACGACCGACTCTGATGTCATTATCACAGAGGTAGGTGGAACAGTAGGAGATATCGAGTCCTTGCCATTCCTAGAGGCCCTTCGTCAGATGAAGGCGGATGTGGGTGCGGATAATGTCATGTATATCCATACAACCTTGCTTCCTTACCTCAAGGCTGCTGGTGAAATGAAGACCAAACCAACTCAACACTCTGTAAAAGAATTGCGTGGATTGGGAATCCAGCCAAATATGTTGGTTATTCGTACAGAAGAGCCAGCTGGTCAAGGAATTAAAAACAAACTGGCTCAGTTCTGTGATGTGGCACCAGAAGCCGTTATCGAATCGTTGGATGTTGAACACCTTTACCAAATTCCATTGAACTTGCAGGCGCAAGGTATGGACCAAATTGTCTGTGACCATTTGAAATTAGACGCACCAGTAGCAGATATGACAGAATGGTCAGCCATGGTGGACAAGGTCATGAACCTGAAAAAACAAGTTAAGATTTCCCTTGTCGGTAAGTATGTAGAGTTGCAAGATGCCTACATCTCAGTGGTCGAAGCCTTGAAACACTCTGGTTATGCCAATGACGCAGAAGTTAAAATCAATTGGGTCAATGCCAATGATGTGACAGCAGAGAATGTGGTAGAGCTTTTGTCTGATGCTGACGGAATCATCGTACCAGGTGGTTTTGGTCAACGTGGTACAGAAGGGAAAATCCAAGCCATCCGCTATGCGCGTGAGAATGATGTTCCTATGTTGGGTGTCTGCTTGGGAATGCAGTTGACTTGTATCGAGTTTGCTCGTCACGTTTTAGGTCTTGAAGGTGCCAATTCTGCAGAGCTTGCACCAGAAACAAAATACCCTATCATTGATATCATGCGTGATCAGATTGACGTTGAGGATATGGGTGGAACCCTTCGTTTGGGACTTTATCCATCTAAGTTAAAACGTGGCTCTAAGGCAGCAGCTGCTTATCACAATCAAGAAGTGGTGCAACGCCGTCATCGTCACCGTTATGAGTTTAACAACGACTTCCGTGAGCAGTTTGAGGCAGCAGGCTTTGTCTTCTCAGGAGTTTCTCCAGATAATCGTTTAGTCGAAATCGTTGAAATCCCTGAAAATAAATTCTTTGTAGCATGTCAGTATCACCCTGAACTATCAAGCCGTCCAAACCGTCCAGAAGAACTCTACACTGCCTTTGTCACTGCAGCAGTTGAGAACAGCAATTAGTAAAATCAGAACCTTTGAGAAGAATCTCAGAGGTTTTTTGCTTGCATATTTAGGATATGAGTTGCAAAATAAAAACATAGTGATATAATTAACATAACAACAACTAAGGAGGAACTACAATGAAAAAAATCACATTATTTGGTTTATCTCTAGCTGGTCTAGCTTTACTGGCTTTTCCACATTCAGGGCAGGCATTTGAGCTTAAAGAAGAATGGGTTGTTAAGTGTGGAGTGCAGTATCAAGATGGCAAGATTCTTCGGTTTAACAATGGTCATGAAGTGGATATCAAAGTCTTGGATTTGCCAAAAACTGAAAAAATCGAGTGGACGGTTAGTCTCAATGGTCAAAATCAGACTGTCAATTTCCTAGGTCAAGAAAAGGACAAGTCTATGATGGGTGTAGAGGGGCGTTACCTGAATTTCTATGTTCCATATGGCTATAGAGGAGATATCAAGGTAGAAGCTAAGAGCGGAAACGAAGTGAAGATCTGGTCCACTAAAGTGGTTGACGATGTACATCATGAAGGTGGAAAGAGAGGCTACTATCGTATTGAAGAATCAAATGATCAATACACCTACCTCAATGCTAAATGGGATTATCAAACCAAGACTTACACTGCTACCTTACCAGAGACTCTCAATGGTCAAAAAGTCTTTGCTTGGGCAGACTATGGCAATGGCGAGTTGAAACTTGAAAAACTAAAATCTATCAGTCACAAATATGATGATGGAGGATCTTTCAAAGAGCTTTATCCGATTGTAAAAGCAGAAAGCTGGCTAAAATCAAACCAAAACTGGTACTATCAAAAACAAGGTCAATTAGTGCAGAAGGATTGGGTTTATGACAAGGGGACTTGGTACTTTATGAATGATAAAGGAGTCATGTTCAATCAAACTTGGCTATATCAAGGTAGCAACTGGTATGCCTTTAAATCATCAGGAGCCATGATTGCTAGTGATTGGCTTTACGACCAAGGCAAGTGGTACTATTTATCAACTTCAGGAGCTATGAAAGCAAGCACTTGGGTATATGACAAGGGAGAATGGTATTATGTAAGTTCTTCTGGTGCCATGTTAGCGAATGATTGGGTCAAAGATAATGGCAAGTGGTATTATCTGGCTTCATCAGGTAAGATGCTTCGCAATACCTACACGCCTGATGGTTACTACGTTGGTAACTCAGGCGCCTGGCAATAAATATAAGAAATCCTTTTCCTTTAAGGAAGAGGCTTTTTACTTGCTTTTCTGCTGCTTCCTCATTTGTCCTAAAGACTTTTTTGTGTTAAAATGAATGGTATGAAAGCTAAAAAAATGTGGATGGCAGGTCTGGCTCTGCTTGGTATTGGGAGCCTTGCCCTTGCTACGAAAAAAGTTGCAGATGACCATAAGCTCATGAAGACTCAGGAAGAGTTGACAGCGATTGTGCGAGACCACTTTTCAGACATGGGGGAAATTGCGACCCTCTATGTTCAAGTTTATGAAAGTAGTCTAGAAAGACTTGTCGGAGGGGTTGTTTTTGAGGATGGCCGTCATTATACCTTTGTCTATGAAAATGAAGACCTAGTCTATGAGGAGGAAGTCTTATGATACAACCAGCAAGTTTAGAAGAATTAGCATTTTTAGTGGAAAAAGAGGGCAAGAAGGTCTTTCTTTTTGTAGCAGACTGGTGTGGCGATTGTCGTTATATTTATCCTGCCTTGCCTGAAATTGAGGATACCAATCCAGAGTTCACCTTTATTCGAGTGGACCGAGACCAGTACATGGATTTAGCCAAACTCTGGGATGTTTACGGGATTCCTAGCCTTGTTGTTCTAGAAAAAGACAAGGAAATCGGTCGTTTTGTCAATCGAGACCGTAAAAGCAAGGAACAAATCAATGACTTTTTAGCAGGACTGAAATAGGAGAAAAGAGAAATAATGATTTTTACATATAATAAAGAACATGTCGGTGATGTCCTTATGGTCATCGTGAAAAACAGTGGAGATGCCAAACTGGACGTGGAGCGCAAAGGCAAGGTGGCTCGTGTTTTCCTCAAAGAAAACGGTGAAACAGTGGCCTGGAATATTTTCGAAGTTTCCAGTTGGTTTGAAATTGCAGAGCGCGGTCAAGTCTTTTTATCAGATGAGCAAGTCGCTCGTTTGAACCAAGAATTGCAGGTGGAAGGCTTTGCAGAAGAAATTATCAATGACAAAGAACCTAAGTTTGTTGTCGGTGAGATCATCGAGATGGTAGCTCATCCAGATAGTGACCACCTCAATATCTGCCAAGTTGCAGTCGCAAGTGATAAGACTGTGCAAATTGTTGCAGGTGCTCCTAATGCGCGTGTCGGTCTGAAAACCATTGTCGCTCTTCCAGGTGCTATGATGCCAAAAGGTAACCTCATTTTCCCAGGCGAACTTCGTGGTGAAAAGAGTTTTGGGATGATGTGCAGCCCTCGTGAATTGTATCTCCCAAATGCTCCGCAAAAACGTGGTGTTATTGAGTTATCAGAAGACCAAGTTGTCGGAACACCATTCGACCCAGCTAAGCACTGGACTGCTTAGGAACTTGTTAGTATCTGATAGACCAGCTAGAAGGAAATAAGATGGCAAAAAATGTAGTGATTACAGGAGCGACATCAGGAATCGGTGAAGCGATTGCGCGTGCTTATTTGGAGCAGGGTGAGAATGTCGTTCTAACCGGACGACGGACAGACAGACTAGAAGCCCTTAAGTCGGAGTTTGTAGAATCCTTCCCAAATCAAACAATTTGGACCTTTTCATTAGATGTGACGGATATGGACATGGTAAAGACGGTCTGCTCCGATATTCTAGAAACGATAGGGCAGATTGATATCTTGGTCAATAACGCCGGACTAGCTCTAGGTTTAGCACCCTATCAGGACTATGAAGAGTTAGATATGTTGACTATGTTGGATACCAATGTTAAGGGTTTGATGGCAGTCACTCGCTGTTTCTTGCCAGCAATGGTAAAAGCCAATCAAGGACATATCATCAACATGGGCTCTACTGCAGGAATCTATGCCTATGCGGGAGCAGCTGTTTACTCAGCCACCAAGGCAGCAGTTAAGACCTTTTCGGATGGGCTTCGAATCGATACCATCGCAACAGACATCAAGGTGACAACCATTCAGCCTGGAATTGTTGAAACAGATTTTTCGACAGTACGTTTTCATGGTGATAAAGAACGGGCTGCGTCCGTTTACCAAGGAATAGAAGCCTTGCAAGCCCAGGATATTGCCGACACAGTAGTCTATGTGACCAGTCAACTTCGTCGTGTGCAGATTACAGATATGACCATTATGGCCAATCAACAGGCGACAGGTTTCATGGTTCATAAAAAGTAAAAAAATTCTTCGAAAAGTTACAAATTTCTGTAACTTTTTTTGATTTCCTACGAATAGATAAGTAGGAGGAAGAAAATATGTATAATAAAGTTATCTTGATTGGACGTTTAACGTCTACACCAGAATTGCACAAAACCAACAATGACAAGTCAGTAGCGCGAGCAACTATCGCTGTGAACCGTCGTTACAAAGACCAAAACGGGGAACGCGAAGCTGACTTCGTTAATATGGTCCTATGGGGCAGATTAGCAGAAACATTGGCAAGCTACGCAACCAAAGGTAGTCTCATTTCAGTGGATGGAGAACTTCGTACCCGTCGTTTCGAGAAAAATGGTCAAATGAATTATGTGACTGAAGTCCTTGTGACAGGGTTCCAACTCTTGGAAAGTCGTGCCCAACGTGCTATGCGTGAAAATAATGCAGGTCAAGACCTAGCGGATTTGGTTTTGGAAGAGGAGGAATTGCCATTTTAATACTCTTCAAAGCACGTCAGCTACACCTTGCCGTAGGTATAGGTAACTGACTTCGTCAGTCTTATCTATAACCTCAAAACAGTGTTTTTAGCAGCCTGCGGCTAGTTTCCTAATTTTCACTAGTATAAATATTGAAAAGTCTGAGTTGGTCTCAGGCTTTTTATCTTGAGAAAGTCAGACTTTTTTCTTGACTATTTTTGACCAAGTGATACAATAGAATTATGAATTAGCACTCGAATACAAAGAGTGCTAATGATATCTATCTCATTATGGAGGAAATCAGATGTTGAAACCATTAGGAGACCGTGTGGTCTTGAAAATCGAAGAAAAAGAACAAACTGTTGGTGGCTTTGTCCTTGCAGGCTCAGCCCAAGAAAAAACCAAAACAGCCCAAGTTGTGGCTACTGGACAAGGTGTTCGTACCTTGAACGGTGACTTGGTTGCTCCAAGTGTTAAAGCTGGAGATCGTGTCTTAGTTGAAGCCCATGCAGGTCTTGATGTCAAAGATGGCGATGAAAAGTACATCATCGTTGGCGAAGCTAACATCTTGGCAATCATTGAAGAATAGAAGGAGAAAGTAAGTATGTCAAAAGAAATTAAATTTTCATCAGATGCCCGTTCAGCTATGGTTCGTGGTGTTGATATTCTTGCAGATACTGTTAAAGTAACCTTGGGACCAAAAGGTCGCAATGTCGTTCTTGAAAAATCATTTGGCTCACCCTTGATTACCAATGACGGTGTGACTATTGCCAAAGAAATCGAATTGGAAGACCATTTTGAAAATATGGGTGCCAAATTGGTATCAGAAGTAGCTTCTAAAACCAATGATATCGCAGGTGATGGGACTACAACTGCAACGGTATTGACCCAAGCAATCGTCCGTGAAGGCATCAAAAACGTCACAGCAGGTGCCAATCCAATCGGCATCCGTCGTGGAATTGAAACAGCAGTTGCAGCAGCAGTAGAAGCCTTGAAAAACAATGCCATCCCTGTTGCCAATAAAGAAGCCATCGCTCAGGTTGCTGCCGTATCTTCTCGTTCTGAAAAAGTCGGTGAATACATTTCTGAAGCCATGGAAAAAGTTGGCAAAGATGGAGTCATCACTATCGAAGAGTCACGTGGTATGGAAACAGAGCTTGAAGTTGTAGAAGGTATGCAGTTTGACCGTGGTTACCTTTCACAGTACATGGTAACAGATAGCGAAAAAATGGTAGCTGATCTTGAAAATCCATACATTTTGATTACTGATAAGAAGATTTCAAATATCCAAGAAATCTTGCCACTCCTAGAAAGTATTCTCCAAAGCAATCGTCCACTTTTGATTATTGCGGATGATGTGGATGGCGAAGCCCTTCCAACTCTTGTTTTGAACAAGATTCGTGGAACCTTCAACGTGGTAGCTGTCAAAGCACCTGGTTTTGGTGATCGTCGTAAAGCTATGCTTGAAGATATCGCTATTTTAACAGGCGGAACAGTTATCACAGAAGATCTTGGTCTTGAGTTGAAAGACGCGACAATTGAAGCCCTTGGTCAAGCAGCGAGAGTAACTGTGGACAAAGATAGCACGGTTATAGTAGAAGGTGCGGGAAATCCTGAAGCGATTTCTCATCGTGTTGCAGTTATCAAGTCTCAAATCGAAACTACAACTTCTGAATTTGACCGTGAAAAATTACAAGAACGCTTGGCCAAATTGTCAGGTGGTGTAGCGGTTATTAAGGTCGGGGCCGCAACTGAAACTGAGTTGAAAGAGATGAAACTTCGCATCGAAGATGCCCTTAACGCTACTCGTGCAGCTGTTGAAGAAGGAATCGTTGCAGGTGGTGGAACAGCTCTTGTAAATGTTATCCCAGCTGTAGCTGATTTGGAATTGACAGGAGATGAAGCGACAGGTCGCAATATTGTTCTCCGTGCCTTGGAAGAACCTGTTCGTCAAATCGCCCACAATGCAGGATTTGAAGGATCTATCGTTATCGATCGTTTGAAAAATGCTGAAGTTGGTACAGGATTCAACGCAGCAACTGGTGAGTGGGTCAATATGATTGATCAAGGGATTATCGATCCAGTTAAGGTTAGTCGTTCAGCCCTACAAAATGCAGCATCTGTAGCCAGCTTGATTTTGACTACAGAAGCAGTCGTAGCCAATAAACCAGAACCAGTAGCCCCAGCTCCAGCAATGGATCCAAGCATGATGGGCGGCATGATGTAAGCTTTCTATAGAAAACACAAAAGGAGGGAATGCCTATTCCTCCTTTTTATGATGTTCATTTCTAAATTGATTTGAGCTCTCCTAACTTATATGATAAAATAAGACTAGAAAAAGGAGAAGAACATGATCGATGTAGAAGAGATTCTGAGCAAGATGAACCCCAATCAGAAGATTAATTATGACCGTGTCATGCAGAAGATGGTCCAAGTATGGGAGAAAAATGAGCAACGGCCAACCATTCTCATGCATGTTTGCTGTGCCCCTTGCAGTACCTATACCCTAGAATACCTAACCAAATACGCTGACGTGACAATCTATTTTGCCAATTCCAATATCCATCCCAAGGCAGAATACCATAAGCGCGCCTATGTTACCAAGAAATTTGTCAGTGATTTCAATGAGCGGACAGGAAATACGGTCCAGTATCTAGAAGCTCCCTACGAGCCAAATGAATACCGAAAATTAGTTAGAGGACTAGAGGAAGAGCCAGAAGGTGGCGACCGTTGCAAGGTTTGCTTTGACTACCGACTGGATAAGACAGCGCAAGTGGCTATGGATTTAGGATTTGACTACTTTGGTTCAGCTTTGACCATCAGTCCTCATAAGAATTCTCAAACTATTAACAGCATCGGAATCGATGTGCAAAAAATTTACACAACCCACTATCTCCCAAGTGATTTCAAGAAAAATCAGGGTTACAAACGTTCAGTGGAGATGTGTGAAGAGTATGACATCTACCGTCAATGTTATTGCGGATGCGTTTATGCAGCCCAAGCCCAGAATATTGATCTGGTTCAAGTTAAGAAGGACGCCACAGCGTTCATGCTTGATAAGGATGTTGAAAAAGACTATTCCCACATCAAATTTACTGTTACGAAATTAGATATATAAAGACCAACCCAGCTGAAAAGTTGGGTTTTTCAAATGAAAAAACCAGGGCTTTCACCCTAGTTTGACAACTTTACCGATTCTTTAGTTCTACATAGCGCTTGTACCAAATATTTACATAGGCTTCTGAGAAAGGACCTCGTCCATTGTTAATCCAATCAACAAGAATTTTGACATGTTCTTTTAAAATATAGTCCAAATCATCAGAATAATTCATTTTACGTTTGTGACGCTCATACTCCTCAACGTCCAAGAGACGTTTTTCCCCATCTGTAAAAATTTTAACATCCAAATCGTAATCAATATACTTCAGTGCTTCTTCATCCAGATAGTAGGGGCTAGCCATATTGCAATAGTAGGAAATTCCATTATCGCGAATCATGGCAATGATATTAAACCAATATTTCTTGTGAAAGTAAACAATAGCCGGTTCTCGAGTGACCCAACGACGACCATCACTTTCGGTAACCAGTGTATGATCGTTGACACCAATAATGGCGTTTTCTGTTGTTTTTAGTACCATGGTGTCCCGCCAAGTTCGGTGGAGACTCCCATCATGCTTATAACTTTGAATTGTAATAAAGTCGCCTTCTTTTGGAAGTTTCATAACTAACCAACTTTCTACAATTTATAAGTTTATCGTTTACTATTGTACCATAAAATTACCTAAAATCTGTCAATTTTACATGAAAATATTAAAGATATTCTCTGAGAGCGCTTGCTATATCCGAAAAATCATAGCCCTTTCGTGCTAAAACTTGGGTTAAACGCTGTTTAAGTTCGTATCCTTCATATTTTTGGGCATACTTGGCATATTGCTTATCAAGTTCCTTGAAGATGAGTTCCTGAGTCGTTTCTTGGTCAACTTGACTATCCAAGTCGTCAAAGGCACTTTTAGCATCAGAATAGGAAAACCCCTTGTTGGTCAAGTTCTGGATTATCTTATCTTGCATGGCACGAGCTGGAAGTTTTCCCTCATATTTTTTCAATAGTTTATTAGCTACACGTTGAGCAACTTCAGAAAAATCAAATTCTTTCAAGTTCTCTTCTATAGTAGATTTTGAAATCCCTTTTTGTGTTAGTTTCTGAGTCAGTACATAAGGTCCCTTGTCTCCTGAAAGTTGATTGGCATTGATGATAGCATAGGTGTACTGGTCATCATTAATCCACTTATCTTCTTTAAGATTAATAATGACTTGAGAAAGGATGTTTTCATCAATATCGTATTTTTTCAGATATTCTCTGACTTCTTTTTCAGTGCGAGCTTTAAAGGATAGGTGGTAGAGGGCTAGATTCTTACCATAAGAAAATTGGGCAAAGTTCTGTATCTCTTTCAATTCTTCTTGGTTTATAACCTTATCTCTCGATAACATAAAACGAACAATAGTATCTTCAGTAATGTAGCATTTATCGTCATTATCAAGCTCCATCAGATAGAGTCTTTTTTTCTTTTCAAGTTTTGTGATTTTCATAGTTCTATTATAACTCAAAATGTGATAAGATAGGGGTATGAATCTGAAAGTGAAACAAAAAATACCATTAAAAATCAAGCGCATGGGAATTAATGGTGAGGGAATCGGCTTTTATCAAAAAACCTTAGTCTTTGTGCCTGGTGCTCTCAAAGGAGAAGATATCTATTGTCAGATTACTTCTATTAAACGTAACTTTGTTGAAGCAAAATTACTAAAGGTTAACAAGAAGTCTAAATTCCGTGTTGTACCAGCTTGTACTATTTACAATGAATGCGGAGGCTGCCAAATCATGCATCTGCATTATGATAAGCAGCTGGAGTTCAAGACGGACTTACTTCACCAAGCGCTAAAAAAATTTGCCCCTGCAGGATATGAAAATTATGAAATCCGCCCGACGATTGGAATGCAGGAACCCAAGTACTATCGTGCTAAGTTACAGTTTCAGACTCGAAAATTTAAAAATCAGGTCAAGGCGGGCTTATATGCACAAAACTCTCACTATTTAGTAGAGTTGAAAGACTGCCTGGTACAAGACAAGGAAACCCAAGTGATTGCTAATCGTCTAGCAGAATTACTTACTTATCACCAGATTCCAATTACGGATGAGAGAAAAGTTCTAGGTGTTAGAACTATAATGGTCCGACGAGCAAGAAAGACTGGACAGGTTCAGATTATTATTGTTACAAACCGTCAGCTTAATTTAACCCAACTAGTAAAAGATTTAGTTAAAGATTTTCCAGAAGTTGTGACAGTAGCTGTGAATACAAATACGGCTAAAACCAGTGAGATTTATGGTGAGAAGACAGAGATTATCTGGGGAGAAGAGAGTATTCAAGAAGGTGTTCTTGATTATGAATTTTCACTATCCCCTCGAGCATTCTATCAACTAAATCCTGAACAAACAGAAGTCCTCTATAGCGAGGCGGTAAAAGCGCTGGATGTTGATAAAGAAGACAATTTGATTGACGCTTATTGTGGAGTTGGAACGATTGGACTTGCCTTCGCAAAGAAAGTTAAAACACTCAGAGGTATGGATATTATTCCAGAAGCCATTGAAGATGCTAAGCGAAATGCTAAAAGAATGGGATTTGACAACACACATTACGAAGCAGGAACCGCAGAAGAGATTATTCCTCGCTGGTATAAGGAAGGCTACCGAGCAGATGCTTTGATTGTAGATCCACCACGTACAGGTCTGGATGACAAGTTATTAGATACAATTCTTACCTATGTACCAGAAAAAATGGTCTATATTTCTTGCAATGTTTCGACCTTGGCCCGTGATTTAGTAAGGTTAGTAGAAGTCTATGATATCCATTATATTCAGTCGGTCGATATGTTCCCACACACCGCTCGAACTGAAGCAGTGGTAAAATTAATTAAAAAAATTTAAAAAAGTAGTTGACAAAGTTTAAAAAGTGGGTATAATAGTAAGAGTTGAAAACAACTCTGGTCCGTTGGTCAAGGGGTTAAGACACCGCCTTTTCACGGCGGTAACACGGGTTCGAATCCCGTACGGACTATGGTATGTTGTGGTTGAAGCACTTGATGAAAAAAGTTAAAAAAGTTTCAAAAAAGTGTTGACAAGCGAAAGCGACTGTGATATACTAATATAGTTGTCACTTGAGAGAAGCGAGTGGCAAAGACCTTTGAAAACTGAACAAGACGAACCAATGTGCAGGGCACTACAACAATTGTTGTAGTACTGAACAATGAAAAAACAATAAATCTGTCA